>NZ_JNJN01000001.1 GCF_000701665.1 Agathobaculum desmolans ATCC 43058
CAGAACTATTATACAAAACATCTCTGTAAATCTAAATGCAAGTATTTTGAGCAAGAGTACAAGAAAAACTTGCGTTTAGTTTTTCAATTAACCCCCCTTGTTCCAGCAAGCAAGGGAAGTTTATTGGACACCGCTTATGCTATGCTTACCGTAACAAGGAGGTGACCGGCATGATCTATTGCTGCCAGACCAAATGCTGCCACTATCTGTTCTGCGGCAGTGAACAGCAAACCACCTGCCCCGACTGCGGCCATAAGCGCATCCGCCCGGCGACCCGCGAGGAACGCGCCGCATTTTTCCGCCAGCGCACCGCGCTGCTCGCCGCAGAGCGCCGTCCCGGCTGACGGCAAAGCAAACGTGCTTCCCCATCCGGGGAAGCACGTTTGCTGTCGAAAACTCTGTTTTCCGAACAGTCTCTCGATCGAAGCCACGCTTTCGATCGAATCTGCGACGGAGAATCGCGCTCCTTGGGCGCAATTCTCCGTCGTCTGGTATAAAAATGCGTACTGACGCGCATTTTACGGATATTTGCTGTTAAAATCCATTCCATAGGCGCAGCGCCCATACGAAGAACCGGCAGTCCCACAGGAAGGGCAACGGTTCTTCGATTTTTATCAACCAAAGCAGATAAAAGGCCTTCCGAACAATTTCCGGAAGACCTTTTATGTACCGCTTGTTTGTGTCATGTGTGTTCTGACTCCTCAAGGCAGCCGCTGCCTTTGTAATGATACCGCATTACTTGGCAGTGCGGCGCGCCTTGCGGGACTTGGAATCAACGCGGTTGGAATCCAGATCCAGCATACGGGCTGCGACCAGATTGTTGAAGAAACCCTTCATCATGATTTGTCACACTCCTTTTTCTGATTTGTGAGATCGTCTTTTCCTGATCTCTGGTATAATCATACACGGAGCGCGGCAGAAAAACAAGTGTCACTATTTATGAATATTGCATAACCGCTGTTTTTATTTTTTGTGCATATTAAATATATCGCATTAACACTTTGTACATATATTGCGTTTTATTATCATACATTTTACACAATTTTTAAGCAAAATATTCCTGCGCCAGCTTTTCAAACAGCGGCAGGGCACGCCGAATGGTATCTTCCCGCACGCAGTACGAAATACGCATGTGACCCGGCGCACCGAAATCCGAACCCGGCACGACCAGCAGGTCATATTTTTTCGCCCGTTCACAGAACGCCCGGTCATCCGGCTCCAGCGTCTGCGGGAACAGATAAAACGCCCCCGCCGGCTTGATGCAGCGGTATCCCATTGCTGTCAATCCCTGATACAGCAGGTCGCGGTTGGCCTGATAGGCGGAAATATCTCCCGTCATACCGGCGCAGCGTGCCGCCACCCGCTGAAACAGGCTGGGCGCACACACATAGCCCAGTGCCCGGCCCGCGCCACACACCGCAGCATACAAATCGCTGCTGTCCGCCGCCTGCGGCGGCACCAGCACATAGCCGATACGTTCACCCGGCAGCGAAAGCGACTTGGAGTACGAATAGCAGACCACGGTATCCGCGTAATAGTGGGGAATGAACGGAACCTGCGTCCCATCATATACGATCTCACGGTACGGCTCATCCGAGATCAGGTAGATCGGATGTCCATAGGCGCGTTCCTTTTCCGTAAGCATTTCTGCCAGCCGGCGGATGGTCTGCTCCGCATATACTGCGCCCGACGGATTGTTGGGTGAATTGATGACCACCGCCTTGGTTTTTTCGTTCAGACACTGTTCAAGCGCGTCAAAATTGATTTGAAAATCCGCGACCGACGGCGGCACGACCACACATTTGGCACCCGCGCCACTTTCGATAAACATCCGATATTCGGGAAAATACGGCGCAAATATAACCACCTCGTCTCCCGGGCAGAGAACCGCCCGAAATGCGCAGGAAAGCGCCGCCGCCGCGCCGGCTGTCAGATACAAGCTGTCGCCAGTGTAATCCGTGCCAAAACGGCGACTCAAGTCTGCCGCCAGCGCCGCGCGCACCCCTGCCGCGCCCTGCGCCGATGTATAGCCGTGCAGCGCGACCGGATCGCCCGCCGCCTCTTCCACAATCGCCTGCCGCACCGCGTCCGGCGCGGGAATGCTCGGGTTGCCGATCGAGAAATCAAACACATTTTCACGGCCCACCACCGCCGCACGCTGGTTTCCATATTCAAAAAGCTCGC
This sequence comes from Agathobaculum desmolans ATCC 43058, assembly GCF_000701665.1. Lineage (GTDB taxonomy): Bacteria > Bacillota > Clostridia > Oscillospirales > Butyricicoccaceae > Agathobaculum > Agathobaculum desmolans. Next base: position 2,185 of record NZ_JNJN01000001.1, read on the forward strand.
GGATGGTCGAGCGCTTGCTGCCAAGCTCCTGCATCTGCCGATTGATCATTTTGCGAAACGCCCCCTTTCTTCATTGTGGTTTATTATAGCACAGTGCAAAAGTGTTGACAAGTGCTCCCGACCGGTCACTCTACGGTCCGTCGATTGCGTCCGCTCCGGTTATCCGGTATAATAAACCTGCGAGGTGAACAAAACATGGATCACGAAAAAACCGGCGCCCTGATCCGCAAATTGCGGACCGAAAAGGGACTGACCCAGCGCGCACTGGCAGAACGCCTGCACGTCAGTGATAAAGCGGTCTCCAAATGGGAGCGCGGAGTTTCCCATAGTTAAAGATACCATACCACAAACCCACGCTTATAATATTTCTCTAAGATGGAAATGTCTTTTTGCTGTCATGACAGAGTTCTAAAGTAATTCACACCAATGCCTTATTGATAGTTCAATCCAATATTGTTTTTCTCATCTATTTCACAAGCCGGATGCTGTTTGAAACAGACATTCGGCTTGTTTTATTTGTATCTATCTTTATTTGATCTTAATACGTTTAGGCAATCTCTTATTATTTTATAGTATTCCGCATGGTACGATATAAACACTCATGTATACCACAGACCGATATTGTAGGAGAAGATACATATGGAGAAGATACAACAGACAAGGTCAGGTGTCGAGATAGGTGGGGAAGGTACGCACCTTGCTGGAAAGCTAAAAATCTTTTTTGGCTATGCAGCGGGTGTAGGCAAGACCTATGCCATGCTCGAGGCAGCCCATCAGGCGCAAAAAGAGGGCATGGATGTTGTGGTGGGCTATGTGGAGCCGCATGCCAGACCAGATACATTGGCGCTCTTGGATGGGCTGGAGAGTTTACCTTGCAAAGAGATTGACTATCGCGGAATTAAGCTGAAAGAGTTTGATCTGGACCGAGCGTTGCAGAGGAAACCACAACTCATTCTGGTAGACGAATTGGCCCACAATAATGCCCAAGGGTGCCGACACACAAAGCGGTATCAGGATGTAGAAGAACTACTCCAGGCCGGGATCAACGTCTATACCACGGTGAATGTGCAGCATTTGGAGTCGTTGAACGATTTGGTGTCCTCCATCACAGGCATTGCGGTCAATGAGCGAATCCCGGATCATATTTTTGACCGGGCCAATCAGGTTGAACTGGTGGATATTGAGCCTGATGAGTTGGTGAAACGCCTCCAGATGGGAAAAGTGTACCGGGAGCGCCAGGCAAAACAGGCCCTCCAACACTTTTTTACCACCGAAAATTTGGCTGCCCTGCGTGAGATCGCTATGCGGCGTACTGCGGATCAGCTGAACCGCGCGGCGCTGCAGGAAGGTAAGGAAAAGAGCGCGAAAGCCGGGGAACACATTTTGATCTGTCTTTCGTCTGCACCTTCCAATGCGAAAGTGATCCGAACCGCTGCACGAATGGCGGAAGCCTTTCACAGCGGTTTCACTGCGTTGTTTGTGCAGACACCGGAAACAAAAGAATTATCCGGCGAAAACCTGAAGCGCCTGCGTAGTAATCTGCGTCTCGCGGAGCAGCTGGGCGCACAGATTTCTACGGTATATGGAACGGAACCCGCCGTACAGATTGCGGAATATGCCCGTGTCAGCGGCGTGACAAAAATCGTTATGGGGCGCATCAACCATAAGCAAAACCCTATTACAGGGAAAAAGAGTCTGGCTGATCGTCTGATTGAACTAACAGATCTGGATGTATACATTATTCCGGATCACCAACCGCTATATAAAAAGCCTCTTGGAAAGCTTCATGTTCCAAAAACACGCTTTACATGGAAAGACACAGGCATTATGCTGGCCTCTTTACTGCTTTCCTCCCTTGCGGGATTTGGCTTTTATTACGCTGGATTCAGCGAATCAAACATCATTACGGTTTACATCTTGGGAGTTCTTATTACGGCGGTTTGGACAAATGGTCACTTTTATGGCGCAATTGATTCTCTCCTCAGTGTTGCCGCTTTCAATTTTCTTTTTACAGAACCTCGTTTTACCTTTCAAGCCAACGATCCCAGCTACCCTGTTACATTTCTCATTATGCTTTTCTCCAGCGTGATTGCAAGCTCATTGGCCAGTCGCGTAAAAGCACAGGCCCGTTTGGCGGCACAAAAAAGCTACTATACGGAACTGCTTTTGGGAAGCAGTCAGAAACTGCAAAAAGGGCGGACTGAATGGGATTGCCTTCGGTTGACTGCGGAACAATTAAATCGGCTTTTTGACCGACCTGTTCTCTATGCTCTAAGTGGAACGGAAAAGGAATTGGCGTTTCGGGTAGAACCGTCCGATGAACAGAATATTTTGATGGAATTGGGTTCCGAAGAAATCGGGGTGGCCAAATGGGTACAAAGAAACAACAAGCACGCAGGTGCAACCACAAACACACTGCCGGACTCTAAATGGCTTTTCCTGTCTGTCCGGGGAACGCAGGGAGTAATGGGGATTGTTGGAATTCCCATTGCAGGTTATTCCATCCCGGACGCATTCGAAAAAAACCTTATGATTGCCATATTAAGTGAGTGCGGTCTCAGCCAGGAACGTATCCGGCTGCAGGAAGAACGAAATAAAGCAGCGCTTCAGACACAAAAAGAGCGGCTGCAAGCCAATTTGCTTCGAGCAGTCTCTCATGATTTACGTACACCGCTCACAAACATCAGCGGCAGTGCCGATATGCTGATGCAAGAAGAGTCTGAACTTGATCCGGCAATCAGGAAAAAGCTGTACACGGCAATTTATGACGATACAAACTGGCTGATTAACATGACAGAAAATCTGTTGGTAGCCACTCATCTGGAAACAGATAAGGAATCCTTCAAAATGAGTCCGGAACTGATCGAAGATCTTTTCCAGAGTGTAGTTGCACATCTGGATCGCAGAGCTGCAGAACATCACATATCTGTCCATTTGGAAGATGCCACACTCATGGCTGCTATGAACGCAAGACTGATTCAGCGAGTCATCATCAATATTCTGAACAACGCAATTCAGTACACGCCTAAGGAATCAAATATTGAACTGAGTGCCGTAAAGAAAGGAAATGTCGTGCAGATAAGCGTCACCGATGATGGCCCGGGAATTCCGGATGATGCAAAAAGGCACTTGTTTGATTTGTTCTACACTGCCGGGCAAGGGAAAGCGGATTGTCAAAGAGGTCTGGGGCTTGGGCTCAATCTATGCCAATCTATTGTCGCTATGCACGGGGGAAAAATTGATGTACTGGACCATATGCCAGCCGGGACTACATTCCAGTTTACGCTTCCCTTGGTTTCTGCTGAGGAAATGAAATATTAATCTCCTGTTAATGTCCCGTCATCTTCCTTAATCCCCACTTATTACAGATTGCGGTATGCTATGAACGCAAAACAGATGTTGTGTGTTTTGCTTGCCTGTCAATTGCGAAAGGAGAACGATCTTATGGCAGAGTATATGCTGCTTCGCATGGCTATGATCGGCGTCATCATTGGAATGTTTGCGCTGACGATCACTGCCAGGAAAATGGCGCATGTGGCATGGCATCATTTATATCAACGAAAGGAGCCCCGAGTATGATGGATTGCTTTATGGTAGGAACCCTGTTGGCCGGTTTTGGCCTTGTCTGGATGCTGGTGAATTGGTGCCAGCGGCAAGTCGATTCTCAGGAATAATGGAGAGTAGGAGTTGAACAGTATGATTTTGCTCGGAATTATTGTTTTGCTGCTGGGCGGATATCTGGTATACGCCTTGGCGCATCCGGAGCGATTTTAATGTCGAGGACACAGTATAGGAGGAGTTTCATATGTTACAGCTGGTTCTGACATTGATCATTTATTTGATCCTTGTCATTCCGGTGGGGCGGTATCTGTATCATATTGCCGCAGGAAAACACACCTTTGCCGACCCCGTATTTGATCGAGTAGACGGGGCAATTTATAAGTTGGGCGGGGTAGATCCCCACAAGGGTATGAACTGGAAACAGTACGCCATGGCCCTTATTGGCACCAACGCAGTGATGATCGCCATCGGCTATATCATTCTCCGGATTCAGAGTCTCCCCCTCTTGAATCCCAATGGGATTGATGGAATGGAACCCACTCTGGCCTTCAATACCATTATCAGTTTTATGACCAACACCAATCTGCAGCACTACTCTGGTGAGAGCGGATTGAGCTATCTTTCTCAGATGCTGGTCATTATCTTTATGATGTTTGTTTCGGCAGCCAGCGGCTATGCTGCCTGTGTGGCCTTTATCCGTGGCCTGGCTGGAAAAACGAAGGACAATGTGGGAAACTTTTTTGCCGATCTGGTTCGCATCACCACCCGTGTACTGCTGCCCTTCTCTCTGGTAGGCGGACTGCTGCTGGTATGGCAGGGTGTGCCGCAGAACTTTTCGGAGAATGTGGTGGTGCAAACCCTGGAAGGTACATACCAGGTCCTGGCTATGGGTCCCGTAGCGGCACTTGAAATCATTAAGCACCTGGGTACCAATGGCGGCGGATTTTTTGGCGCCAATTCCACCACACCCATGGAGAACCCTACCATCCTGTCCAACCTGATCGAGCTGTATTCCATGATGCTGCTGCCCGGCGCCTGCGTCATTACCTTTGGAAAAATGGTGGGAGACGGTCGTCTCCAGCATCAGAAGAGCAAGACCCCGGAAAATGCTCTGCCTGCGCATCAGGAAGGAATCACCGCCCGGCTGTTCGGCAAAGAAGGCCGAAGCATCTTTTTGGCTATGGGAATTTTGTTCCTGGTAGGCCTGAGCCTTTGCTACTGGGCGGAGTTGCAGGGCAATCCGACTCTGGCTGAGATCGGCCTCAACCAGTCCGCAGGCAGCATGGAGGGCAAAGAGGTACGCTTCGGTATTGCCCAATCCGCTCTATTTACCACGGTGACTACATCTTTCACTACAGGTACGGTCAATAATATGCACGACACATTGACGCCGCTGGGTGGCATGGTGCCGCTGCTGCACATGATGCTCAACTGCGTCTTTGGAGGCAAGGGTGTGGGCCTCATGAATATGATTCTGTACGCCATCCTGGCAGTATTTATTTGTGGGTTGATGGTAGGACGTACCCCCGAATATCTTGGCAAGAAGATCGAGGGGCGCGAGATGAAGCTTACCGCATTGGCCATCATTATCCACCCGCTGCTGATTCTGGCTTTCTCTGCTCTGGCGGTGGCGACGGCCGCCGGTCAGGCAGGCATTACCAATCCCGGATTCCACGGCTTGAGCCAGGTGCTGTATGAATACGCCTCCTCTGCAGCGAATAACGGATCCGGATTTGAAGGGCTGGCAGATAATACCTACTTCTGGAACATTACCACCGGTATTGTCATGTTCCTGGGGCGGTATCTGCCCATCGTGATTCAATTGGCCATTGCAGGCTCGCTGATGAAGAAAAACTATGTAAACGAGTCTGCTGGCACGCTGCGGACCAGCACCGTAAGTTTTGCTGTGATTCTTGTGTTCGTGGTGTATATCTTTGCTGCGCTGACATTCTTCCCGGCGCTGGCGCTGGGCCCCATTGCTGAACATCTGACCCTTTGGGGCTAAGGAGGATTTTCGTAATATGAGTAAGAAACAAAATAAAAAGCTGCTGACCCCAGAGATCCTGAAACAGGCTCTCATCGGTTCGGTAAAAAAGCTGGACCCCCGATATATGATCAAGAATCCGGTCATGTTCGTCGTGGAAATCGGCTTCCTGATCACGCTGCTGTTGACGATTGTGCCGGGGCTGTTTGGTGAGGGCGATACCGGCCTGCGTACTTACAATTTGATCGTTTCCATCATTCTGCTGGTGACAGTGCTGTTTGCTAACTTTGCGGAGTCTGTGGCAGAGGGGCGGGGCAAGGCGCAGGCTGCCAGCCTGAAGAAAACCCAGAAGGACACTGAAGCCCATTTGCTGGACCAGGACGGTAACGAAACCATCGTTTCTTCCAGCGAGCTGAAAAAAGGCGATGTTGTTATGGTAGTGGCCGGTGAGGTGATTCCCGGCGACGGCGAGGTGATTGAAGGCATTGCGTCAGTGGATGAATCGGCTATCACCGGCGAATCCGCTCCCGTAGTTCGTGAGAGCGGCGGCGACTTCTGCTCCGTTACCGGCGGTACCACCGTGGTATCCGACTGGCTGAAAATCCGCATCACCTCTGATCCCGGCAACAGCTTTCTGGATCGGATGATCGCTCTGGTGGAAGGTGCCTCTCGGAAGAAAACGCCCAACGAAATTGCATTGAGCACTCTCCTCGTTTCCCTGACCATCATTTTCCTGATTGTGATTGTCACCCTGTATCCCATCGGTATGTATTGTGGGGTTCAGCTGCCGCTGTCCACCCTGATTGCCCTGATGGTTTGTCTAATCCCCACCACCATCGGCGGTCTGCTCTCCGCCATTGGCATTGCTGGTATGGACCGTGTGACCCGCTTCAATGTGATCGCCATGTCCGGTAAGGCGGTGGAAGCCTGCGGCGATGTGGACACCATGATTCTGGATAAGACCGGCACCATTACCTTTGGCAACCGCCTGGCCGCTGATTTCTTCCCCGTGGAGGGGGCAAGCCGCAGCGATCTGATTCGTTGTGCGGCTCTGACCAGCCTTCATGATGAAACTCCTGAGGGTAAATCCACTCTGGAACTGGCACGCCGTCTGGGAGACAACAGTGAGGAAATCCCCGGTTCTTCCTTTATGGAATTTACAGCCCAGACCCGCATGAGCGGCGTGGATCTTCCCGATGGCACCAAGGTTCGCAAGGGGGCCTCGGATGCCATTGAGCAGTATGTTATGTCTCAGGGCGGAAAGGTTCCGGCTGATTTGCATGCCCATGTGGAAAAGGTTTCTTCCCTGGGCGGCACCCCTCTGGTTGTATGCCAAAATAAGCAGGTGCTTGGCGTTATTTATCTGAAAGATACCGTAAAGCCCGGCATGGCAGAGCGTTTTGAGCGCCTGCGGGCCATTGGCATCAAGACCATCATGTGTACTGGCGACAACCCCCTGACTGCGGCCACCATCGCCAAGGAGGCGGGTGTGGACGGATTTATTGCCGAGTGTAAGCCGGAGGACAAGATCAGCGTCATCAAAAAGGAGCAGGCGGAAGGAAAAATCGTTGCCATGACCGGCGACGGTACCAACGACGCTCCCGCCCTCGCTCAGGCGAATGTGGGACTTGCAATGAACTCTGGCACCACCGCGGCTAAGGAAGCCGCCAACATGGTGGATTTGGACTCCGATCCCACCAAGATCCTGGAGGTGGTGGAGATCGGCAAGCAGCTGCTCATCACCCGAGGCTCTCTCACCACCTTCTCGATTGCAAACGATATCGCAAAGTATTTTGCCATCATTCCCGCTATGTTTATGGCGGCCATCCCGCAGCTGGGTGTTCTGAATATCATGCACCTGAGCACACAAAACAGTGCCATCCTGTCTGCATTGATTTTTAATGCGATCATCATTCCCTGCCTGATTCCTCTGGCGATGAAAGGCGTCAAGTACCGCCCCATGTCTTCCGGGAAAATGTTGGCCCGAAATATGATGATCTACGGTCTGGGCGGTGTCATCACTCCCTTTATCGGAATTAAAATCATCGACATGATTATTGCTCCCATACTGACAGCAATGGGCATCTGAGGAGGATCCTTACTATGAATGAAACAACAAATAAGAACGCATTCTTTCACGGTCTGCGTCAATCTTTGGTGGTAACATTAGTATTGTTGCTGCTCTGTGGTTTTGTATTTCCTGTATTGCTCAGCGGTATTTCCACGGTGATTTTCCCCAGCCAAGCCAATGGCAGCCTGGTCTATGCAGATGGCCAGGCTGTGGGGGCAGAAAATATAGGGCAAGATTTCACTGAACCCTATTTCATGAAGGGACGTCCTTCGGCTTACAACTATAACACCTATTATGAAGATGACCAGGGTAACCAATACTATAACGATGGCAGTGAGTTTGCCGGGCTCAGTTCCGGTTCCAACAACTATGCGCCCTCCAATCCTGCCCTGACGGAACGAGTTGAGGTCGACATTGAGGCATTCCTGGAGGCTAACCCGGATGTGAAGCGGGAGGATATTCCTGCTGATCTGATGACTGCTTCCGGCTCCGGACTGGATCCGCACATTTCGCCTGAGTCTGCCCGCATTCAGATTCCTGCTCTGGCAGCAGCCTCCGGACTGAGTGAGGATAAGTTGGAACAGATTGTGGCGGATAACACAGAGGGTAAGCTGTTCGGTATTTTCGGTGAAGAAACCGTCAATGTTCTCGGCGTGAACCTGGACATTGCCAAGGCGATGGGCCTTGTGGGGGATGCGTCCAAGTAAGTGCCCTCCCCGCTGGTTTTCGATAACGGAGGCACACTATGCAATTCCATTTTGACAAAACGCTAAAGCAGAAATTCAAAGCAATGACCCAGATTGCAGATGAAACTCCGGCGTGGCTGACGATATGCCTGGCAAAGTCCTTAAAAGAATGGCTTGGTCAATCGTGCAGAGTATCCTATCAAGACGGAAAGACGCAGCTTCAATTGGGCTATGAAGTCCTGTCCGTGCCGGTTTTGGAGTTTGCACAGACATTCGCCCCCCTGGTTTGCAAAGTCGATCCCATATGGCCCGTTCAGATTTTTGGAATGGCGGAGAACCGCGAATTGATTGAACTTTCATTTTCTGAAATGGGCGGCGAGTACATTGTGCAGCAACACAATATTTCCGGAATCTGGTGTGACAATTTTCAAGATATCTATTTATGTATCCAGTTTCCTGATCCTTTGTCGGCTGGTTGTATGTACCAGCTTTTATGCGCAGCCGTACATGATGAGTATGTGGTTGCTTTTGACTGGAGATTTGCTGATTTTCTGAACCAGCAGAAGCTGTTCATGGAAGATCGCACATTGTCCTACTGCTATGTTTCGTTGGATACTGACTCGGCACAAGAGAGCCCCGTTGACTGTTTGTCTGGATTGCAGCTGCAGCAAAAGGAAAGCTTATGGCATCTGTTTTTGGAAAAACATTTGGTCCCGCCTGAATTTGAATGGATCAGGGATGCATTGCTGCAAGACGGTGTCCCAAACTGGATCGAGTGGCATTTGGCACTTTACCACACTTTGGAACAATTGGGCATCCGATTTCTCTGCAATGGAAGTCAGTTTGAGCTTATGGACAGCGCGGGGAAACGCCTCTATTTCAGCGTGGATCACACCAATGCCGCAGAACATGTGCTGATGAAAATCCTTTTTCCACTGAATCAATAGTTCCACCCTCATATGCTATTCAAAAGGTCACCGGCCTGCCTGTGCATTTCAGGCGGGCCGGCGACCTTTTATCTGTTCTTAATTCCATATGTGCAATCTTTTCCCCGGTTTTAGTTTCTATGAGCTATCATAATGCCATAAGGAGGAGACAGATATGTTTGCGTTAAAGTTAAAAAAGCGTGTCTCTCGTTTTGAAAACCATGTTGACGCCGCCATGGAAAAGTTTCTTTTCCATCACAGGTTGTTGGGGTTTTTGATCATCTTCATTGGAATGCCTCTTGTCACCCTGGCCGCTGTTTGTATTTGTACCACAATGATTACTTTGCCAATCGCCTTGCTGTTCGGCTGGATATGAGACGGGTGTGCGTTTCAAGAAAGTGTGACATATGAATATTGCCAAAATTATGATTCCTAAGGTTTGCACCGTTGTTTTGCATGAGCGCAGCACGATCCGGCAGGGATTGGAAGTCTTGGCACGTTGCCATTATACGGCCATTCCCGTGCTGGACGCCGAGGAGCATTATGTCGGAAGTGTTACGGAAGGAGACTTCCTTCGACATATCATAAAAACCGGTATAACAGATATGAAGGAACAGGAGAAGTATTCTGTTAGAGACATTTTACGGCGCGACTTTTGCCCGGCGCTTTCTATTGAGGCGGAGTATGATGTCGTGGTAGATGCCTCGCTTCGACAAAATTTTGTCCCGGTTGTTGATAGCAGAAACGCACTTTGTGGAATTGTCACTCGCCGTAGTCTGATTGCAGAGATTGCGGCTTCTAAAAAGTAGTTGCAAATAAGAGGAGTGACTTGTGCCTTAATACCGTCTTAATATGCGCCCTAATACATTAACACCTCCTTTAGACCAGATATGGATAATGGGGGTATAAAGAAATAATAAAGGCGTATTAAGAGGTGGAGGCTTATGTGGCAGCTTTTGCATAAGAACAATAAGTCCCCTTTCCGGGTTATCATATTGGGATTTTTTCTGGTCATTTTAATGGGAAGTTTCCTTCTTATGCTTCCAGTATCAACACAAGAGGGAACCAGTACCTCATTTTTGGATGCTCTGTTTACTTCCACATCCGCTGTCTGTGTAACAGGATTGGTGATACATGATACAGCTACTTGCTGGTCGAATTTTGGACAATTTATCATTATTTTGCTGATACAAATAGGCGGACTTGGTGTCGTGACGGTGGCAGGTGCCTTTGCCATTCTCTCGGGGCGAAAAATCGGACTCATGCAGCGAAGTACCATGCAGGAAGCAATTGCAGCCCCCAATGTGGGAGGCATTGTTCGTCTGACCCAGTTTATTCTAAAGACAGCCCTGATAGTCGAATTATTAGGAGCCGCGCTTCTTTTTCCTGTGTTTTACCAAGAGTTTGGACTTATTAAGGGTGCTTGGTATGCTTTATTCCACTCCATATCCGCTTTTTGTAATGCAGGGTTTGATCTGATGGGAATGAAAGCTCCTTTTTCCTCCTTGACGGATTATGCAAGGAACCCGATAGTTTCCCTTGTGATTGCGCTTTTGATCGTGGTGGGAGGAATTGGCTTTCTGACCTGGGAGGATATTCGCACCAATCGGCTGAATCTCCGCAAATACCGGATGCAGAGCAAAGTGATTCTGACCGTGACCGGCATCTTGATCCTGCTTCCGACAATCTATTTTTTCTTTTTTGAGTTTGAGGATGCGCCTATCGGAGAGCGATTTCTTTTATCGATTTTTCAGGCCGTCACGCCCAGGACCGCCGGCTTCAACACTGCGGATCTCACGGCCATGAGCGAAACCGGGCAGTCGATGATTACGATTCTAATGCTGATCGGCGGCTCTCCGGGATCTACCGCTGGAGGTATGAAAACCACCACTTTGGCAGTCTTATTGGCGAGTGCTTTTGCAGTTTTTCGTCGTAGAGAGAATCCGCACTTTTTCAATCGGCGCGTGCCAAATGAAACAGTGACTCAGGCGGCCACGATTATGATGATGTACCTGATTCTGTTTTTAACTGGCGGGCTGATCATCAGCAGGTTAGAGAATCTGCCTGTCCTTACCTGCCTTTTTGAGACAGCCTCTGCCATAGGAACGGTAGGTCTTTCGTTGGGGATTACTCCGCAGTTGGGGTGGATATCACATCTCATTCTAATTGTGCTGATGTTTTTTGGTCGGGTTGGCGGACTTACATTAATATTTGCAGCCCTCTCCAACATACAGGGCAACAGTGCTCGACTCCCTCAGGAACGAATTACAGTAGGGTAAAGAAATAAATATGGAGGACTTATGAAAACCATTTTGTTGATTGGCTTAGGCCGTTTTGGCCGCCATATTGCGATGAAGCTAAACGAACTGAATCATCAGGTTATGGCGATAGACAAAGATGAGGAACGAGTCAATGCAGTTCTTCCCTTTGTGACCAATGCCCAGATTGGGGATAGCACCAGTGAAGAATTCCTTTCTGCTATTGGTGTGCGAAATTTTGATGTTTGTATTGTTGCGATTGGAGATAATTTTCAAAGTTCCTTAGAAACTGCATCCTTATTAAAGGAATTAGGGGCAAAAAAAGTGGTGGCAAGAGCTGCGCGGGATGTACAGGCAAAGTTTTTGCTCCGCAATGGTGCCGACGAAGTTGTATATCCGGAAAAGCAGATGGCAATTTGGAGTGCGATCCGTTATAGTTCCGATCACATTTACGACTATATTGCTCTGGGTGATGACCACGCAATCTTTGAAATTGAAGTCCCTAATAACTGGGTTGGAAAGACGATCGGACAATTGGACGTGCGGAAACGCTACCATGTCAACATCCTGGCAATTAAGCAAAGCGGAAAATTCGCTATGACGGTCATTACCCCGGATATATGTTTGCCGGAAAACAGCACGATCCTGGTTTTGGGAACACAGCGTGATATCCAGAAGTGCTTCCATATATGAGTATAGTACCCTTACGACCCAAGAAGGAGGGATAGAAATGGGAATGGAAGACATCGTTTTACTGGGTGGTTTTGCGGCAATTGCAATATTTGGGTATTACATTATGGTAAAATTGGATAATTTCTTAGATAAGGTCCGGCGGGAGAACGAAGAACAGGCGCAAACAACCTGTTTCAATATTGCGACCTCATGCGTTAACATCATACCGGCTGTTTCAAATATTCTGAAAGATATCAATCATTTGTATCCTGATGTACATTGCAATCTATCTGTTGGCAGTGAACAGGAAGTTATGAAGTCCTTTGATTGCGGAGATGCCGATGTAGTAATTATATCCGCCGATTCCGATGTAGAAAGTGCAAGACTGGCACGGTGGAAATGCATTACTCTAAATCCGCAATCCTTTTCCATAGACAATGGAATTGTTGATGTGAAAACTATTGAGAAAAATCCTCAGCATCAAAAAGTTCTGTGGAAAGGCAGCGATAACCAATCTTTGGTGCTGCATTTTATTCACCAACTCTGCGGCCAGAGGGCGTAAATTTATGCTATAATACATTTGCTTGGAAGGGGGGTTCATAATGAATACAGTCACACTGCCTGAGCAACTTACAGAGAAGAAACAAGGAAAACTCACTATTTTTTCCAGCTACTTTACTGGTGCTGGCAAAAGTTATTCTATGTTGGAGAGCGCTGAACAGGCAAGACAAGCGGGGCTGGATGTAGTCATTGGCTTACTCTCCTGCGAGCAGTGGCCTCAAACTCAATTTTTGGCTGAAAAGTTTGAGGTATTGCCTTATAAAACAATAATCCGGGCCGGGCGGACTGATTATGAAATGGATTTGGATGCCTGTCTGAAAAGAGCGCCGGATTTGATTTTGGTTGATGATTTATCTCACTTGAACATGGATGTTTCGCGCCATATGAAACGCTATCAGGATATAGCGGAATTGTTGAAAGCAGGCGTGGATGTTTATACAACACTGAATGTTCAGCACATTGAGAGTATTCAAGATACCGTTTTTTCCATACTGGGATATTCTGAATCAGAGCGTATTCCGGACCGTGTGTTTGATCAGGCGGACCAGGTGGAGTTTGTTGATATCGAGCCGGAAAGACTGCAGCAGCGTCTGCTCCAGCAGAAGAAGGGAGAGCTGCTTTCCGACTGTACTTTGTCACAATTAAGCGCACTACGGGAGATTGGTTTGCGCCGTTGCGCAGACAGAGCAGCTTTATATACCCAAGGTTCCCAGAGTAAAATGGAATACCGCACTCGTGAGCACATTTTGGTGTGCCTTTCTTCTGCCCCTTCTAATGAGAAAATTATACGCACAGCAGCACGGATGGCAAGTGCTTTCCGTTGCGGATTTACTGCACTATTTGTAGAAACAAAGGAATTTCAGTGGATGCCTCAGACGGATAAAGAACGCCTCCAGACCAATATTCATCTGGCGCAGCAATTGGGGGCATCCATTGAAACAGTTTATGGCGATGATGTTGCGTATCAGATTGCCGAATTTTCACATCTGTCAGGGGTCACAGAAATTGTGCTTGGCCGTAGCGGGATCCCGCATCATATGTTGTTCCGGAAGCCATCTTTAACTGAGCGGCTAATCGAACTTATTCCGGAACTTGACATTCACATCATTCCCGATAATGGATTGAATGGTCGGTTTGCTGCTAAACATCGAGAAATCATGCGTCTGCCGACCTTGTCAATTCTTGATTTGTTAAAAAGCGCGCTGCTCCTTGTTTTAGCTACGGTTATAGGATTTTTGTTTTATCATTTGGGCTTTACGGAGGCCAATATTATTACGCTTTATATTTTGGGCGTTATGCTGGTTTCCATATCCACAAAGAGTTCTGTCTGTAGTTTTATTGCTTCCTTCGTCAGTGTGCTTACATTCAATTTCTTTTTTACGGAACCCAGATTTTCTCTGCATGCTTACGATAGCGGATACCCGGTTACTTTTCTTGTCATGTTTCTGGCCTCCCTGCTTACAGGCTCTTTAGCATCCAAACTGAAGTCCCATGCCAAACGATCTGCTCAGGTAGCATGGCGTACAAAGCTTCTTCTTGAAACGAATCAGAATCTTCAAAAGGCTCGAACGGAGGAAGAAATTATCTCGGTAACGGCAAAACAGCTATTAAAAATATTCCAACGAGATATCATTGCATACCGCATAAAGGAAGAAAAACCTGTGATGCCGGAAATATTTCTTGCAGACAGTACGGCTTCTCCGGAGTGTTACACCACTGATAAGGAGCGCGAGGTGGCGCAGTGGGTGATCACAAACAATAAGCGAGCTGGTGCAGGAACAGAAAACCTTTCCGATTCCTGCTGCACTTATCTGTCGGTACGAACAGGGAAGCAAATCTATGGGGTTGTGGGCATTGCCGCATCGGATAAGCCTCTGGACTCCTTTGAAACAAGTATTCTTCTTTCTGTTTTAGGCGAATCTGCACTTGCCCTTGAAAACCAGAAGAATTTAGAGGAAAAAGAGGCTGCTGCGGTTTTGGCCAAAAATGAACAGCTTCGCGCCAATTTGCTTCGATCGATTTCTCATGATTTACGTACTCCTCTTACTTCTATTTCGGGAAACGCCAGCAATCTGCTCTCCAATGGAGATTTGTTTGACGCAAAGACCAAGGAACAGATGTATACCGATATATATGATGATGCCATGTGGCTCATTAACCTGGTGGAAAATCTGTTGTCTGTCAGTCGGTTGGAAGAAGGACGGATGAACCTGCATGTATCTACGGAGTTGATGGATGAGGTGGTTGCGGAGGCCCTGCGTCATATTAACCGGAAGAGTGCGGAGTATCACCTGAAGGTGCAAAACAGTGAGGAATACCTTTTGGCGCAGATTGACGCAAAACTCATCGTTCAGGTCATCATTAATCTGGTGGATAATGCCATCAAGTACACTCCGCCAGGGTCCGAAATTGACATTGGGTGGAAACAAAAAGGAAGCTACATCTATATTTCCGTTGCAGATAACGGACCGGGAATCTCTGACAAAGACAAACCGCATATTTTTGATATGTTTTACAGTGCGTCCAATCAGATTGCGGATAGCCGCCGCAGCATGGGATTGGGTTTGGCATTGTGTAAATCCATTGTCAATGCACATGGAGGAGAAATCATGGTCACCGATCATTTGCCTCATGGATCCATTTTTACATTTTCTGTACCAGCCGGGGAGGTAGAACTGCATGAATAAACCTTTGATCTTAGTGGTTGAGGACGATACACCCGTTCGCAACTTAATTACTACAACATTAAAAGCCCATGATTACCGCTTTTTGACTGCGGCAAACGGAGAATCAGCTATTCTGGAGGCTTCCTCCCACAATCCGGAAATCATTTTACTGGATTTGGGACTGCCGGACATGGATGGCGTGGAAGTCATCCACAAAGTTCGTTCCTGGTCCAATATGCCCATTATTGTAATCAGCGCCCGGAGTGAGGATACGGATAAAATCGATGCGCTGGATGCTGGTGCTGATGATTATCTGACCAAGCCCTTTTCTGTGGAAGAATTGCTTGCAAGACTGCGCGTGACACAGCGGCGCTTAGCCGCACTGCAGATTGGTTCTATCAATACAGATGCGGTTTTTACAAATGGCAAGTTAAAAGTGGATTACGCAGCTGGCTGTGCTTTTTTGGATGGGCAAGAGCTTCACTTAACCCCCAGTGAATACAAACTGCTGTGCCTACTTTGTAAAAATGTGGGCAAGGTGCTGACCCATACTTTCATTACCCAGCAGATTTGGGGAAGAAGCTGGGAAAATGATGTTGCCTCACTTCGCGTATTTATGGCTACCCTGCGTAAGAAATTGGAAAAAGAGCCGGGTTCTCCGCAATATATCCAGACCCATATCGGAGTCGGGTATCGCATGATGCGAGTAGAGCCATAAGAAACGTTAACTGATATAGAGGTTGGAAACAGACCTGTTGGAGAGTATAATCCAGAGGTATATAGTTTTCTATTATAACGCTAATATTCTAATGAAATGCTATATTATGCTGCCTGTTGTTTGAAATAATCAGGGCGCAAATACTATCATGGGAATGCGTTGTGAAAGGAATGCTCCTATGTGCTGAAATATATAATGAATTATTCTTTTGGCAAAAATGTTACTCTCTGTGGTATCCCACTCTGCCAACCGCACGATCTCCGCTGTTCCAGCCTCAAAATCAAACGAAATCTCGCCCCATTCACCGTCGTTGTCCACCTGATACAGGTAGACAGCGGCGGCGATTTTCTTTTTGTGTTTGGTCTGGGATTTGCGTTTCAGCCGGATCATATGAAGCACTCCGGCTTCTGTCAGCAAACAGGCCAAGTGTTCTACGGCTTTGCGGTAGGCTCGTTCTGCGCCGCTAGCGGAGCTGCCCTCAAAGAGAAGCGCCAATTCTTCAAAGGTCAGCCGAGTGCTGATGGGACTGACCCGTCCACAGGTCATACAGATGGCGTTTCTCTTTTCCAAAAGGGTCTGTTCCCGGTAATTCAGTTTTTCAAATGCTTCTCGGACAGCTTCAGCCTGGATGCCGTTCCAGAGAATCTCCGTATAGTCCCAGTGTTCATCCCGGCTGACATCCTCGCCGGTTTCTTCGCTGTCCTCGTCCTGTACGGTCTGGTAAAACGGAACACGGCTTCGGTTTTGATTGGCCAACGCCAAAAACTTCGCTGCGGTTTCACCTGAGCAGCTATGTTTCTGGGCATATTTCTGGATCGCCGCCTGTTCAGACTGACCGGATTGATTGTAGAGCCATGCAATTCCACGCACAGCCTTGTACTCATCCACATTTTCAAAGGAACCGGCCTCCTCCTGCATCCGGCAGGTCAAAAGGGCGTTCCCGATAAAATGATGGGCATAGGTCAGAAAATCTGCTCCTTGTGCGGGATCGTATTCTCGGAGGCAATCCAGTATGGCAAGCACACAGCCCATTTTGTAGTCCAAAAAGCGTTCTGGGTCATAGCGATCCAGCCCCTCCCGCAGCAGGAAACGGCGAATACGGCCATTGAGCCGATTTTCATAGTGGTACAGGAAAAAGGAGAACCAGCGCAATTCACGGCTCCGCACAGCCTCAATGATGTAGTCGTTCATATTTTCCAGAACAGGCGGTTCCGGGTCAAGCTGAAAGATGCGTTCCACTTCCCGCATGGTCAGACCCTTGGGGTCCGTCAGAAAACTGTATTTGGCACAGTAGCCGGGTAGCTCCCATGACCACGCTGTATCCATTTTCCCTCACCGCCTTTCTGGTGTTTCGTTGCTTAGTTCTTTTCTACTGCTTTCAGCAGTGCATCTTGGGTCATTTCCTGCTCATAGACAGTGCTGGCATAACGCTGATCTGAAAGCGCACGGAGCATCTTATCTTTTGCCAGCTTTTTCATAGCCGCTGCAACTCCTTCATCCAGCTTTCCCCGGCGGGTATTTTGCAAAATGGTGTTCATACGGCGGGTATAAATGGCCTTGATAGGATGATCGTCGGCAAGCTCCCGCTGCTCCCGGCCTCTCAGATTGCCGATTTGTCGGCACGTCCGTCCCCGTTGGTCACCGGGGGCCAGACCACCGCAGTATTTGGTATGCCGTGCGTCAATGGTGAGAAACCATCTGCCACAGATGGGGCATTTCTTGGGTGCATGGCCCACACAAAGACCCTCAAACAGATCGGAACGGAACATCCCCACAAAGGAGACATAGTGCATCCGCTTGACCAACTGTAGCTCCATCTTTCCGGGGCGAATGGCGGATACATACTGCACCGAAGCATTGGTTAGGGTCATCCAGGCCGGGTTATCCAGCGACAGAGTTGGCTCACCTTTGAAGAACTGCCCGAACATTGCCGCATAACCATCCGGGGTACGGTCATAGCCTGGTTCATTCAAACGCTCTGCAAATTTCGTCAGGGCTTCCTTGTATTGCCCCAGCGAATAACTCAAATGTCCCAGCACCTGTGCGATTCGGGCGAGCATGGTTGCCTTGCTATGCTGACCAGTCAAGGCACAGATCAGCTGCTCCTGCTGGGTAAGCTGCAAATAGGCTTTTGCGTCCTCCATATATTCTTCGGAAAAGATGGCTGCAAGTTTTTGCTCAAAATAGCTTCGATTCGATCGGGAGAAGGGTGGTGTAACCTGCAAAAAGGAGATGATCTCGCCAGCGGCCTGCTGCACCTGCGGCAGCAGCTCCATATCCACAGAACCGGTGTTCATCCCCTGAAGCAGCTGGTTCAGCACATTGCAGGGAGTATTCAACTCTTCAATGGTACTGTCCGGGATGTTCAGCACCTCGCAGCCAATGGTTCCTGTGGGCATGGTACTTCCCTCATAGGTCACGGTGTCCTGCCAGAAATCCAGCGACAAAACTGCATGGTTGATGATCTGATCCATGTTCTCCCTCCTGTCATGTTTTTTTATTTTCATAATAACACACAATTAAATTCTTGTCATGTTTTTTGAAAATGGCTTGTCATGCCATCAGCCTGTTTTTTTCGATTTTCCCCATAACCTATACAGAGGGGTGAAAAAACTGCCCCATCAAAAAGGAAATGGAGGGAATCTGTATGAATCTATTTGAAGTGGTGAAAGCCAGTATTAACGCACAGGAAGCAGCGCAGGCGTATGGAATCGACATCAACCGCCATGGCATGGCACTGTGTCCGTTCCATAATGACCGTCATCCGAGCCTGTATGTGTCGGATGACCACTACCACTGTTTTGCCTGTGGGGAGCATGGGGATGTGATCGACCTGGCCGCCAAACTGTTTGACCTTCGGCTGTATGATGCGGCCCGAAAACTGGCATCGGACTTTCACCTTGCACCGGACAAGCCCTTGCCGGAAGCCATTCGCCGGAAAAATGAACACAAAACCAGAGCACAGCAGCTTCGTGAGAACGAGCAGCTGTGCTTTCCTGTTTTGAACGAGTATCGGCGGCTGCTCCTGGATTGGGAAAAACGGTATGCACCGCAAGCGCCGGAAGATGTACTGGACGAGCGGGTTGTAGAAGCCTGCCACCGATTACCCTGGGCAGAGTATCAGCTGGACATCCTGCTGCAAGGCGATTCCTATGAACGAGGCGAAACCGTAAGTAATCTAACGGCAGACGGATACATCCGCAAATTACAGGCCCGCCTGAGAGAGGAGCGATACCATGAACAACCCTGTTTGGATCGATGAGAAAGGGAAAATCATCGAGCCGGAATATTGCCGGGATTTCCTGTCCCGGCATCCCATGCGCTGTATCAATGACCGTTTTTATACCGTGGACGGCCCGCTACCGGATGAGAACAAATTGAAGCGGACGATTTATGAGGAAATCTCGCCCTAGCTCCATGACAAGGTCGCACAGACGGTGGAGCAGGTGATTAAGGCGTTGAAGCTGGCTGCATACACAGACCCTCTGCCCCTGCAATGTGACCGCATCCATGTGGCGAACGGCACTTATTTTCTGGGCGGTACATTCACAGAGGAAAAAGAATACTGCAGCAACCGTCTGTCGGTGTCTTATCGGGCAGATGCTCCTGCACCGGAACACTGGCTGCGGTTCCTTTTGGAACTGCTGGAGCTGGAGGATATTCCCGCCTTGCAGGAGTATTTGGGCTACTGCCTGATTCCGTCCACCAAGGGCCAGAAAATGCTCATGCTGATCGGAAAGGGCGGCGAGGGCAAAAGTCGGATCGGTGTGGTCATGAACGCCATTTTCAGGCTAAACATGAACACCACTTCTATCCAGAAGGTAGAAAACAATCGTTTCGCCAGAGCCGACCTGGAGGGCAGGCTGCTCATGCTGGACGATGATTTGGACATGAACGCCTTGACCAAGACCAACTATGTCAAATCTATCGTGACCGCAGAACTGCGGATGGATTTGGAACGGAAGAAAGAGCAGAGCTATCAGGGGCAGCTTTATGTACGCTTCCTATGCTTCGGCAACGGGGCATTGACTGCACTTCACGACTGCAGCGACGGTTTCTTTCGCCGCCAGATCATTCTGACCACCAAAGACAAGCCTGCGGATCGGTTCGATGACCCGTTTCTTGCTGAGAAACTGATTGCCGAAAAAGAGGGAATCTTCCTCTGGATGCTGGAGGGACTGCGGCGGCTGATCGCCAATCACTATCACTTTACCATCAGCCAGAGAGCCAAGGACAATATCTCTTCCGCTGTTCGGGATGCCAACAACATTCTGGACTTTCTCGATTCTGAGGGTTATGTGGCATTCAAGGCCGATTATGAAGCCAGCACCAAAAATCTGTATGCAGCGTATAAGCGGTGGTGTGAGGACAACGCAGAAAACCCGCTATCCCCAAAGAGCTTCGCAAACCAGCTTAGCCAAAATGCGGAACGCTACCATTTGGAGCCGGTCAATAACCTGCACATCGGCGGTGGAAAACGGTGTCGGGGATACATGGGCATTTATGTCCTGCTCTCGCCTATGGAGTTGTAATGAAACTTCAAAACCTTCTGTTCGTGCGTTCATGCGTTCCTGACCGGGTACAGCCTGTGGAACGAAGGAACGCACGAACGCAAAAAATCGAAGTTCATTTTTTTATTGTTCGGCTCAGAGGGCGCTCTAAAATCCGCACTTCCCGATCAATGGTTGTGCAAACAGTGAAAAACACTACTGTAAACAGAATGCAAATCATCATTCGGTGATTTGCGAAACAGTGACGCTGGTATGCGGTAAGGTGACTATTTTCACGGTTTCGCTTGCAAGCCCACCTAATGGAAAAGTCGATGGGGTGCTGTTACGGACAGTTCTTCACAAAAGCAGTTCTGAACGATTTTTGAGAAGTAATTAAGATTAACTGTACCGTGCAACGTGTGTGCTCTACGGCAAACTAACTTTACTAAAGAATGAGGTATTTTCTATGAAATCCAATTTAAGAAATGAAATTAAGTCGTACATCGTGCGTTCCGGCTACACGATGCAGGAAGTCGTTGACCTGCTTTCTGAGGATTACGGCTGGAGCGACAGCGTTTCCAACCTGTCAAACAAGCTCCAGCGGGAGTCTCTGCGGTATGTGGAAGCGGTACAGCTTGCCGACGCCCTTGGCTATGATCTCGTATGGCAGAAACGGAGGGACACATGATGCCCGCCGTTCTTACCCGTCGTATCTCCCGTCCCCATCGAAAAATCCGCAGATTTGGAGATGGATGGCAGAGTGGATTTGCAAAATCTGCTCTACCTGTGAGCGGCAGAATTGAAGCAATCAAGAGTGCGGAGAGACTGTCGGTCACACCGCCTTTTGAGGATTTGGGTGCCACACACAAGCCTCTAAAGGCGGCAAGGCATCCGCAGATGCCGCATTCCCCCTCGGAGAGCCCACGGCACTTTGCAGCCCTCTGGGATGAAAGTGTCATAGTGGGTTATTACACTTCCCGCAGGAAGTGCATCCCCGGCCCCCAGCCGTCTGCCGCACAATGGAAAGGAGCTGATTTGTATGGCCAGAAACGACGGAATCGACCGCACCTTTGCCCGTAACCAGGACTTGCCCACCCTCGATGATGTAGCGAAGGTGCAGGAGCATAACGAACGAGAAAAGGACAGCTACTCCAACCAGGATATTGATACCACCCAGACCTACCGGAATATCCACTTCAAAGCTCCCACCGACAGCTATGCCGCTATGTTCGATCAAATGATTGCCGATGGCGTCATCTCCACCCGTGGCCTGAAAGCCGATGCGGTGAAATATGGGGAGCTGATTTTTGATGTGAACTCCGCTTACTTTCACAATCACGGCGGCTACGAATATGCCAAGCAGTTCTACACCGACGCATACAAAGCAGCCGTGGAGATCGTGGGCGGTGAGCAGTACATCCTCTCTGCCGTCATGCACGCTGATGAACGCAACCGGGCTATGTCGGAAGCTCTGGGGCAGGATGTGTACCACTACCATCTTCATGTGGTCTATGTCCCGGTGGTGGAAAAACAAATTCTCTGGTCAAAGCGGTGCAAGGACAAGTCCCTTGTGGGCACGGTTAAGGAGACCATTATGCAGGTCAGCCGCAGCAAAAAATGGGAGTCAAAAGTTGCTCTGGATGAGCAGGGCAATCCGCTTCTGACTTCCAAGGGGAAGAAAGTCCTGCGGACGTCGTACAGTGTCCTGCAAGACGATTTCTTCAACTATATGAAAACTGCCGGATATACCGATGTGGAGCGTGGAGAGCGTGGCAGCACCGAGGAACATCTGACGGTGACCCAGTTCAAGGTAGCACAGGAGCAACAGCGGCTGGAAGATGTGACCGCCCAAATCGCTCAGACAGAACAGGCGCTGGACACCGCACAGGCTGCTGTTGAGAAAAAGCAGAAGGAACTGCAATCCCTGCAAAAGCAGACCAAAGAACAGCGTACTGCCGCCCTGACGGTACAGGAAATCCGCTCCATGGGGAAAAAGACGATCACCGGCAACATCACTCTGACCCCATCCGAGTGTAACACGCTCAAGGATTATGCGGTCAATGGGATTCTTGCCAAGGCGGAAAACAGCCGTTTGGAGGAAAAGCTGCAACAAGCGCAAAAGAGCACCGTTGTCTGGAAACAGCGATATGAATCACTGAAAGAACTGGCACGGCCCTATCTGGAAGCTGTCAAGCTCGCACCCGAAAAGGTGCGGGCTTTTCTTGATGCCATTTTGACCCGAACCCGACAAACAAGGCAGCACGATCAACCTTCCCGCCGTAAGTCGCAGGATATGGAACTTTAATTGATGGAGGAAACTGCATGAGAAAACACAAAGATTTTATGAGCGAACCCGACTATGGTTATATCGACATTGAATCCTGCTTTGAACCGATTTTTGAGCCGCCGTTGGAAACTCTGGAAGAATGGCGCAGCTGGGAGGATGAACCCGAACCGACACTGGAGAACACCTCGGTCTATGTCACAGAGCCAGATGGCATCCAATATTTTTACTGCGGCAATACCCGGATTCGGGTATCCGAGCATTTCTCCCAGGCAGGCAAACCCATGGACAAGCTGATTGAAAATGTGATCCAGTATACCGCCCGCAACGCCGGATAAACCCATTCCACAACAAAATGTCGTTGAACCACACCCACGCTTACGGTATAATAAAAGTAGAAGTATTGTAAGCGTGGGTTGTTTCGATTAGAAGGAGGATTTTTACCGTGAAACAACCTTACAATACCGCACTCTATATGCGTCTCAGCCGTGACGACGAAAACTATGGCGACAGCGTGAGTATTGAGACTCAGCGCACCATTTTGCAGCAGTACGCAAAGGAACATGGCCTTTCGGTGTATGGCGAATATGTCGATGACGGATGGAGCGGAACAAATTTCGAGCGTCCCAGCTTTCAGCGGATGATGGATGATGTGGAGGCCGGAAAGGTCAACTGCATCGTTACCAAAGACCTCAGTCGCTTTGGCCGTGAACACGTGATGATGGACTACTATCTGGAATTTGTGTTCCCGGAAAAGCAAATCCGCTACATTGCCGTGGCCGAAAACGAGGACACCGAAAAAGGACTTTCGGATTTCGTGCCGTTCAAGAATCTTTTCAATGAATGGTTCGCAAAGGATACCAGCCGCAAGGTAAAAACGGCACTCCGTGCCAAATTTGCCGCAGGAGAACGAACCTTTTCCTATGCCCCGCTGGGATACATCCGCCATCCCGAAGTCAAAAACACTTTGGCCATAGACGAAGAAACCCGCTGGATCATCGAGAAAATCTTTGACCTTGCGTTTCATGGGGCGGGTGCAGCGAAGATCACCAAGACCCTGATTGCAGAGAAAGTCCCGACTGCGGGTTGGCTCAATTATCAGCGGTATGGAACTTTCGCCAATATCTATGCCAATGCGTCGGAAGAAAAATCCTATGCCTGGACGATTGCTCAGGTGAAAAGTATTCTGCAAGATGAAACCTACATCGGCAACAGCGTGCACAATAAGCAGACCAATATCTCTTATAAAAACAAGAAAAAGGTGCGCAAGCCGAAAGAAGAATGGATTCGGGTGGAAAATACCCATGAGGCCATCATCAGCCGGGATGTGTTTGAGCAGGTGCAGAAGCAGATCGCCAGCCGCCGGCGTCAGCAGAAGGATGCCACAACGCAGATTTTCGCCGGGCTTGTAAAATGTGCAGATTGTGGCTGGTCTATGCGCTTCGGCACGAACCGGCAGAACAAAACGCCGTACAGCCATTTCACTTACAGCCAGTACGGACAGATGGGGACACAATGCTCGGCGCATTATATCCGCTATGACACGCTCTATGTCTATGTGCTGTCCAGAATCCAGTATTGGTTCCATCGGGCGCAGCTGAGCGAAGAAAAGCTCTTGCAGCAGATTTTGAAAAACGGTGACCGGGAACGCATGACTGCCGCCAAGCGTCAGGAATCCGAGCTGAAACGGGCGGAAAAGCGCAAGGCAGAAGTGGACGGAAAATTCGTCCGAATGTACGAGGACTGGTCCGCCGGACGCATCACCGAGTATAACTTCAATCTGCTGACTAAAAAGTACCAGGCAGAACAGCTGGAGCTGGAGGAAAAGATCAGCCGCTTGCAAGCGGAGCTGTCCGCAGAGCAGCAAACTGCCCTGGATGCCGAAAAGTGGGTCGCTCTCATCAAGCAGTACGCCAATCCCACGGAACTGACTGCTGAACTTCTCAATACCCTAATTGAAAAAATCGTCATTCACGAGGCCACTAAAAGTGCGGATGGGATGCGAGATCAGGAGATTGAGATTTACTACCGCTTTATCGGCAAAATTGATTAACCTGTATCCATATCCTTAACTTTGGGAAACCGGCGCGGGCTGTCCGGATATATCGCTGCTGCCCGCACTGGCCGAAGAACTGGGGGCTTCGCTCGAAAGCCTATTGGATGGTCAGACGGACGCCGCTGAACAACAGGGAGGTAATATGAAAAAAACATTGTTTTACGTCTGTCCGGACTGCGGCAACCTGCTTACAGCCGCGGCAGAAACCACCATCAGCTGCTGCGGCAAACGGCTGACCGCCTGTACACCCCGTAAGGCGGCGCCCGATGAGCGCCTGACAGTTGAGCCAATGGACAACGATTACTGCATTTCGTCCGCACACGAAATGACCAAAGACCACTACATCGCCTTTGTCGCATTATTGACCGGCGATACGCTGCTGCTGCGCCGCTTGTATCCCGAATGGGATATGCAAACGCGCCTGCCCGCCTTTGCGCGCCACGGCACGCTGCTTTGGTACTGCACGCAGCACGGATTACAATATCAGTTATTTTGATGTGCGCTGCCGCGCGTATGCTGATATTCGCCTGTAAGTATTTTTTGATAATCTTAAAGACCGCCCCGTTGGGGCGGTCTCAGCCTGTCAAAAAAGTGTGTTGTCGATGGGTGTTAGCAATACGCGCGGCAGCGCGCATAAACAGCATTTGCAGCGCAAATGCATAAAAAGTCAGGACAAGTGCCTGACTTTTTATACTTTGAGAGAGAAAAAACTTCTGCACAGGAACTTTTTCTCGTCCATGTTTGGCGAAGTCCAAACATAGATTGTCGGAAAAACGAAGTTTTTCGACAGTCTCAGACCGCCCCGTTGGGGCGGTCTTGTTATCTGTTTACAGCGTAAGCTGCTCGTCCGGCAGGTCTTCATCTGTCAGCAGTGCGCCGATGGACGGAATGCTGCGGCAGCGGTAACGGCCGTTATCCGACAGCGCCGCCTCTTCCATGCGGCAGGCGCGCGTTACCGTGTGCTTGCCGCGCAGTACCATCGTCTGCACGCCCTGCGTGGAACGGCTGGCCTTGATATCCAGCATATTCGCCCGGAAGGTCAGTGCGCGGCCCGCCGTAGAAAACATGGTCAGTTCGGTTTGCTCATCCACCGGATGGAAAAATGCTACCGCCGGCGATTTTGCCGAATACGCGCCAGTCAGGCGGCGGCGGTTGGTTTTTGTCTCAAAGCTTTCCAGCGAAAAGCGCGCTGCCTTGCCGTTTTGGAACACAACCACCATATTGCCCTTATAATCCCCCGGCAGCAGGGCATATACCGGGCTTTCCCCCTCTTCCATATCCAGTTTGGAGGCCAGATAATCGCCCAGCACCGAAGCCTTGCAGTCATCAAAATCATACAGCCGCGCCTTATATGCCTGCTGCATATTGGTAAAGAAGATGATCTCGGCTTTGTTGGTGGCTTCCACCTGCCAGATCACCTCGTCGCCGTCCTTGAGCTTATGCTCCTGCGACATGCGCCATGACTGCGGCGTGATCTTTTTGAAATAGCCCTCCCGCGTCAGGAACAGCAGCACGGGATAATCCTCAATGTGATCCTCTTCATCAAACGCCGGCACGGCCTCCGCCGTAACCAAACGGGTCCTGCGCTCGGACGGATACTTTTTGATGACCTGCTCCAGCTCTTTGATGATGATATTGCGGATCTTGGTTTTGGACTTTACCGTTTCCTCCAGCTTTGCGATCTCTTTTTCCAACGCCTCAGTCTCCTGCGTGCGCTTGAGGATGTATTCCTTATTGATGTTGCGCAGCCGAATATCCGCGATAAATTCTGCCTGAATCTGGTCGATTCCAAACCCGATCATCAGGTTGGGGATGACCTCGGCATCCTCCTCGGTCTCACGGATGATGCGGATCGCCTTGTCGATATCGAGCAGGATCTTGCGCAGACCGAACAGCAGATGCAGCTTATCCTTCTTTTTATTCAAATCAAAGAACACGCGGCGGCGAACGCATTCCGTGCGCCATGCCGTCCACTCATCGAGCAGCTCCTGTACGCCGAGCACACGCGGCATCCCGCCGATCAGCACGTTGAAATTGCAGGAAAAGCTGTCCATCAGCGGCGTCATCTTCATCAGCTTGGCCATCAGCAGCTCGGGATCTGTGCCGCGCTTCAGGTCGATCGCAATTTTCAGGCCGGAAAGGTCGGTCTCATCACGCACGTCTGCGATCTCACGCAGCTTGCCCGTCTTAGCCAGATCCGCGATCTTGTCGATAATCGCTTCGATCGTGGTGGTATACGGTATCTCCGTGATCTCGATCAAATTTTCCTTTTTATTGTACGCCCATTTGGCGCGCACCTTGAACGAGCCGCGGCCGGTCTGATAAATGGCGCGCATTTCCGCCTCGTCGTAGATCAGCTCGCCGCCGGTCGAAAAGTCCGGTGCGGGCAGCGTGGAGAGGATATCGTGCGCCGGGTTTTTGATGCACTCGATCGCCGTGCGGCACACCTCGCCCAGATTAAAGCCGCAGAAATTAGATGCCATACCGACTGCGATACCCGTATTGGCTGATACCAGAATATTCGGAAAGGTCGTCGGCAGCAGCACCGGCTCTTTCATCGTGCCGTCGTAGTTATCCGTAAAATCGACCGCATCCGTATCAATATCGCGGAACAGCTCCGCGCAGAATGCATCCAGCTTGGCTTCGGTATAGCGCGGCGCGGCATACGCCATATCGCGCGAATAGACCTTACCGAAATTGCCCTTGGAATCGACAAACGGGGTCAGCAGCGCCTCGTTGCCGCGCGTCAGGCGCACCATGGTTTCGTAAATGGCCGCATCGCCGTGCGGATTGAGTTTCATCGTCGAACCGACGATATTCGCCGACTTGGTACGGTTTCCGTTCAGCAGCCCCATCTTGTACATGGTGTACAGGAGCTTGCGGTGCGACGGCTTAAAGCCGTCGATCTCCGGAATCGCGCGCGACACGATTACGCTCATCGCATAGGGCATATAATTTTCGCGCAGCGTATCCGTAATGCGCTGATCGACCGAGGGATGCTCCTTATATACTTTTATTTCGGGTTTTTTCGCCATGCTTACCCTCCGTTATTTTGTTTGATTTACGATGCGGCGCGCCGCCCAGCAGGCTGCCGTGCGGCAGGCAGGAAACCAGCCCCGCAATCAGCAGACCGCCCGCAAAGGTCATCAGCCAGCTCTGCCACAGGCGCAGATAGATGACCGGCTCCTGCCGCACCGTCCATTCGTTCCACAGCCGCATCACAAGCGGATGGGAAAGATACAATGCAAAAGACAATTCGCTCAGCCGCCGCACTGGCCGCGGCATCTGCCGCACCATGCTGCCCAGTTCCCACAGCAACAGCCCCGAGGTAAATACGTACACCGTCAGATCCGGCCGCAGCGACAGGCTGCCCAGCGTTGGAAAGCGGCGCACCGTCCACAACACGGCAGCGGCGCTCACGATCCACAGCAGCCCAATGCACACAAGCCGTTTTCCGCTGCCGGACACCGGCAGTGCATCCCGCCGGCGCAGCCATAAACCCACGGTGTAAAACAGCAGATACGGTACAAACAGGCTGCTGTACGGCACCGGCAGCGCCGGAAGCCGGCACAAGCCAAGCTGTGCGCCGCACAGCAGCGCCTGCATCACCAGCGTAATCAGTCCCGAGAGAAGCAGCGTCTGATACGGTGCGCGTTCCACAGCGCGGTAAAGCGGTACATACAGCAGTTCAAACTGCACCAACACCACAATAAAGTACAGGTGCATATACGCGCCGCCGCTGATCAAATCCCACAGCGGTGCGGCATGCGGCCTGCCGAACAACGCATCCAGTGACAAATAGAGCGCCGACCACAGCCAAAACGGCGGCAGAATACGCTTCATCCGCCGCAGAAACAGCGGCACCGGCTGCATCAGATTTTGCCCGGGCGCCCCATGGCCGAACGCTGACAGCAGGATGAACAGCGGCACCGCAAACCGTGCCAACTGATTGCAAACCTGCGCTGCACCGCCGGCACTGCCCGCAGACACATGGATCATCACGACCGCAGCGGCGGCTGCCGTCCGCAGGCCGTCCATCTGCGGATACCACTTTTTCTCCATACTCATCAAATCCTTATGAAATATCTGCCAGCTCCAAATACTGTGCGCCGTTTTCCGCAATATACTCCTTGCGGCCGGACAGATTATCCCCCAGCAGCAGATCGAACATATCACTCGTTGCCTTGGCCTCATCCGGTGTGATGCGGATGAGACGGCGGGTTTCGGGGTTCATGGTGGTTTCCCACATCATATCGGCCTCATTCTCGCCAAGGCCCTTGGAGCGTTGGATGAGCAGCTTTTTTCCCGCAAGCTTTTGCAGGATCGCGGCCTTTTCGCTTTCATCAAAGGCAAAATAGCTTTTATCTTTATAAGTGATCTCATACAGCGGGGATTCCGCAATATACACATAGCCCTGCTCGATCAGGGTGGGTACCAACCGGTACAGCATGGTCAAAATCAGCGTGCGGATCTGGAAGCCGTCCACATCCGCATCCGTACAGATGATGATGCGGCGCCAACGCAGGGCTTCCAGATCAAAGGCGCTGAGATCCTTGGCCGCCTTGCCGCGCACCTCGACCCCGCAGCCGAGCACCTTGAGCAGATCGGTGATGATATCGTTTTTGAATATCTTGTCGTAATCCGCTTTCAGGCAGTTTAGGATTTTGCCGCGCACCGGCATGATGGCCTGAAACTCACTGTCCCGCCCCTGCTTAACCGAACCGAGCGCGGAGTCGCCCTCCACGATATACAGCTCGCGGCGCGTTACATCCTTGGTGCGGCAGTCCACAAATTTCTGTACCCGGTTCGCCAGATCAATATTGCCGGAGAGCTTTTTCTTGATGTTGAGACGCGCCTTTTCCGCCTGTTCACGGCTACGCTTGTTGATCAGGATCTGCTCGGCGATTTTATCCGCCTCCGCTTTATTCTCAATAAAATAAATCTCCAGCCCCTGCTTCAGGAAGTCGGTCATCGCCTCCTGAATGAACTTATTGGTGATGGCCTTTTTGGTCTGGTTCTCGTAAGAGGTCTGGGTGGAAAAGCAGCTTGTCACCAGTATCAGGCTGTCCATCACATCCTGAAAAGTAACTTTACTCTCCGACTTATTGTATTTGCCGTTCTGTTTGAGATAGCCGTCAATCGCAGAAACAAATGCCGAACGCACCGCTTTATCCGGTGCGCCGCCGTGCTCCAGCCACGAAGAGTTGTGATAATACTCGATCTGCGACACCGCAGCGGAAAAGCAGAACGCGCAGGACAGCTTGACCTTATACTCGTTTTTATCCGCACGGTCGCGTCCGCGGCGCTCGCCCTCCAAAAACTGCACTGAGGTCAGCGGATTTTCCCCCGCCAGCTCATTCACATAGTCCACAATGCCGTTCTGATATAAGAACTCGGTGGTTTCATACCGGCTGCCGTTCTGATCCTTCAGCACAAACTTGATATGATTGTTGACCACCGCCTGCCGCTTAAGGGTATCCAGATAATAGTCGACCGGGATATTGATATCAGTAAACACTTCCAAATCCGGCTTCCAGCGGATGGTGGTGCCGGTTTTCTTAGTGGCGGCGGGCTGCTTGATAAACCCTTCCTTGGTGCCGGTTTTATTTTCGCCTTTTTCAAAATGCAGGCTGTACGAAAAACCGTCCCGTACAATGGTCACATCCATATATTCCGAAGAATACTGCGTGGCGCAAGTGCCGAGGCCGTTCAGACCGAGTGAAAACTCATAGTTTTCGCCCGTATCGTTTTTATACTTGCCGCCCGCGTACAGCTCGCAGAACACCAATTCCCAGTTATACCGCTGCTCGCTCTCATTCCACTCAACCGGAATACCGCGCCCGTGATCGGCCACGGAGATCGACCCATCCGCATAACGGGTCACCACAATCTCACTGCCGTAGCCCTCGCGTGCCTCATCGATCGAGTTGGATAATATCTCAAACACGGCATGTTCGCAGCCCTCCAGCCCGTCCGAGCCGAAAATAACGCCCGGACGCTTGCGCACACGATCCGCGCCCTTGAGAGAGGAAATGCTTTCGTTGCCGTATGACGGTTTTGCTTTACTCATATATACCCAAACTCCCATAATAGAAGATTTATGATTCCATAACTTTTATATTATACGCTGTTTTCATATTTTTTTCAATCTATTCCTGCACTTTCTCTGTCATATGCTGTCATGCAGTCAAAATACCAAGCGAGCCATACCGCAATGTTGACCATCCGGATGCGCAGCGCAGCACCTTTCGGCAAATGAAAGCGCGATGAGATTGTCGAAAAACGCAATTTTCAACAGTCTCAGCGCGCCTGTATCATAATGGGCGGAAATCCGCCTCTTTTCTTTGGACTGTCCGGGAGCCTGCGCGGTATTCCGTCCCACAGGGCCGAACAGATTTTTTATTGTCTTCCCATGAAGATTCTTTTATTTGAAAAGGGTTGTCTCCCTTGCTGTGCTTATAGAATACCGCATCGATATGTCTAAAGTTTGGCGAATCTATGAAAGAAGTGTAAATACTTCCCGGCACTGCCCCACTTCGAACAAATAAAAAGCACGGAATCCAATGATTCCGTGCTTTTGTCAGACACAAATTATCTGAACTTTTTCTTCTTCGCGCGTGCAGCCTCAGACTTCTTGCGGCGCTTTACGCTCGGGCTTTCATAATGCTCACGCTTGCGGAGCTCGGAAAGCGTACCCGCCTTGGCGCACGAACGCTTAAAGCGGCGCAGCGCGCTGTCAATAGACTCATTTTCTTTGATGCGGATCTCCGACACAGTTTTCCCTCCCTCCGCGCGTTCCTCTCTGGAGGATCGCTTTGCACGGCTTGCAATGCACAGGCACACAAAACCGTAAGAATATTATATCTGTTTTTACTGTCTCTGTCAACAACAAAGTTCAGCGGACAACCAGATTCACAATTTTTCCGGGAACCACGATCTGTTTGACCATCTGTTTCCCCTCTACCGCGTGCTGCACCTTCTCTTCTGCCAATGCAGTATCGATCGCCGTCTGCTTGTCACAATCCGCCGGCAGCTTGATCGTGCACTTGAGCTTGCCGTTGACCTGCACCGCTACCTCGACCGTATCCTCCACGGTTTTGGCCTCATCATATACCGGCCACGATGCCACCGAGAGCAAACCCTCGCCGTCCATCATCTGCCACAGTTCCTCCGTGATATGCGGCGCAAAGGGACTCAGCAGCTTGAGGAACGTCATATACTCAGCGCGGTTCACGCCCTTGTCGTAAAACTCATTGAGCATACTCATCAGCGCAGCGATCGCCGTGTTGGCCTTGAGGGCGTCTGCATCTTCTCCGACCTTTTTGATCGTGCGGTGCATCAGTACCTCATGCTGCCCGGAGTAGCTGTTGCCCTCCTGCACCTTTTCCGCCAGCGCCCAAACACGCTCGAGGAAGCGGCGGCATCCCTTGATGGATTTCGGGCTCCACGGCGCAGCCTTTTCAAAGTCACCGATGAACATCTCATACAGGCGCATGGTATCCGCACCGTAGGTATCGACGATCTCATCCGGATTGACCACATTGCCGCGGGACTTGGACATCTTCTCGCCGTTTTCGCCGAGGATCATGCCGTGGCTCGTGCGCTTGGCATACGGCTCCCGGGTCGGCACAATGCCGATATCATACAGGAACTTATGCCAGAAACGGCTGTACAGCAGGTGCAGCGTGGTGTGCTCCATGCCGCCGTTATACCAATCGACGGGCGACCAGTACTCGAGTGCTTCCTTGGAGGCCAGCGCCTTATCGTTATGCGGATCCATATACCGCAGGAAATACCAGGACGAGCCGGCCCACTGCGGCATGGTATCGGTCTCCCGCTTGGCGGGGCCGCCGCAGCAGGGGCAGGTGGTGTTGACCCAATCGGTCATCTTTGCCAGCGGGGATTCGCCGTTCTCGGTCGGTTCATAGCTCTCCACATCCGGCAGGGTCAGCGGAAGCTGCTCCTCCGGCACCGGCACATAGCCGCACTTGTCACAGTGCACGATCGGGATCGGTTCGCCCCAATAACGCTGGCGGGAGAACACCCAGTCGCGCAGCTTATACTGTACCTTGGCATGGCCGATCCCCTTCTCTTCCAGCCATGCTGTCATCGCCGGGATCGCGTCCTTCACAGTTTTGCCGTTCAGAAAATCCGAATTGACGAGAATACCGGTCTCATCCTTCGCGGTAAATGCCGCCTTCTGCACATCCTCACCGCCGGAAACGACCTCGATGATCTCACAGCCAAACTTTTTGGCGAACGCCCAGTCGCGGTCATCATGCGCCGGCACGGCCATGATCGCGCCCGTGCCGTAGCCCATCAATACATAGTCCGATACGAAAATCGGGATCTGCTTGCCGTTTACCGGGTTCACCGCAGCTACACCGTCCAGCTGCACACCGGTCTTGTCCTTGTTCAGCTCGGTGCGCTCAAAATCTGATTTGCGCGCAGCTTCTTCGCGGTAAGCGCGGACGGCTTCCATGTTGGTCAGCCGGTCCGCCCACTGTTCGATCACCGGATGCTCAGGCGAAATGACCATATAGGTCGCGCCGAACAGCGTATCCGGGCGGGTGGTATAAACGGTCAGCACATCGCCGGCCGTGGTCTTGAAATCAACCTCCGCACCGGTCGAGCGGCCGATCCAGTTTTTCTGCTGGGTCTTCACGCGCTCAATAAAATCCAGATCGTCCAGATCATCGATCAGACGCTGCGCATACTTGGTGATCGCCAGCATCCACTGGCTCTTGGTCTTATGAACGACCTCGCTGCCGCAGCGCTCACACACACCGCCGACAACTTCTTCGTTCGCCAGCACGCACTTGCACGAGGTGCACCAGTTGACGCTCATTTCCTTTTTGTAAGCCAACCCCTTTTTGAAGAGCTGCAAAAAGATCCACTGCGTCCACTTATAGTAGCTCGGATCGGTGGTATTGATCTCACGCGACCAGTCAAACGACAAGCCGAGACTCTTAAGCTGGCTCTTGAAACGCGCAATATTCTTTTTGGTCACCTCTGCCGGGTGTACATGGTTTTTGATTGCAAAGTTCTCGGTCGGCAGGCCGAACGCATCCCACCCCATCGGATACAGCACGTTGTAGCCCTGCATGCGCTTTTTACGCGCCACGATATCCAGCGCGGTGTAGGAGCGCGGATGGCCTACATGCAGACCCTGACCGGACGGGTACGGAAATTCTACCAGTGCATAGAATTTTTCTTTATCGCTGCCGTTTTCGGCTTCAAAGCAGTGTGCTTCATCCCAGGCATCCTGCCACTTTTTTTCGATCAGCTTATGCTCATATTTGTTCAATGGAATTTCCCCCAAAATACTAATTGAAAATGGAAAATGGAGAATGGAACCAACAGCAGACTGCGCCGATCGCCTATCAGACGGCACGAAATGCTCCATTGCCCATTCTCAATTCTCTATTTTTATTCGTCCTGCTTGATGCCCAGCTCAGCCAGCGGCACAGGCGTGCCGTCCTTCCACATATTCTCCAGATTATAGAACTTACGCGCCTCGGGCATAAATACGTGCAGCACGACGCAGCCATAGTCCATCAGCACCCACTGGTTGGATTCAAACCCCTCGGTGTGGTGCACCAGTGTCTCGTGGTCGTACTTAAGACGCCATTCTACATTGTCTGCCAGCGCCTTAACCTGTGTAGTCGAAGTGGCAGAGCATATCACCAAATATTCCGTCAGCTCAGTCAGCCGCTCAACCTGCAGGACCTGAACATCCTGCCCTTTCTTTTCCAGCAGCGCCTCGCAAATTGCCTTTGCCGTCTGTTGTGCAGTCAAATTCACAAACTCCTTTACGTTTTTGTTTCCGTTATGCTTCCGGATCGACCGGTGGGGCCGTGCCGCTATCCGTACTGCCGCCGCCCGAGCTGTCCCCGCCGGAGGTATCTCCACCGGCATCGCCGCCCGATGTGTCTCCGCCGGTGCTGCCGCTGCCCGAGCTGTCCCCGCCGGAGGTATCTCCACCGGAGGTATCGCCGCCCGAACTGTCTCCGCCGGACGCGCCGCCGGACGAGCTGTCCCCGCCGGAGGTATCGCCGCCTGACGTATCACCGCCCGAGCTGTCCCCACCGGAGGTATCACTGCCCGAGCTGTCTCCGCCGGAATCATCCCCGCCGGACGAGCTGCCGCCGGTAGTATCACCCCAAACGTCGTTGTCGTCCGGGTCATAGGTCACAGAGCCGCCGGAATAGCTTTCCGGTCCGCCGACAATATCCAACGTGATGATTTCTTCCTCATACGGATTGAAATACTGATTGACCAGTTCCAGTGTTTCCTTGTAATACGGGAAGAAGAAAGAATACGCAGTCGAGCTGCCTGCCGTGCTCATCTGACCGTAGCCCGGCAGCGTGAAAAACTGGATATTCTCATTTTTGATCTGTACCGCCTGCATCCCCATCCAGAGCAGCTCGCCGGCCGTCAGGTCGGTTTTGACATTCTGGAACACGGCTTCCGCAATTTTGGGAATGTTGGGCACATTTTTCAGCTGGAATACCTCTTTTGCCAGCGCTTTGAGGAATTTCTGCTGATTTTCCACACGGCCTTCGTCGCCGTTGGCATACTGCATGGAATAATCGTTATTGTGCCGCCAGCGCAGGAACTCGACCGTCTGCTTGCCAGTCAGATGGTGCATACCGGCATACAGGTCGATATGCAGGTTCTGCGAAGGGTCATCATACTGCATCCGGAAGGGGATCTCATAATCCACACCGCCGATCGCATCCACGATCGCGGCGATACCGTCGAAATTGACGATCACGTACTTATCCGGTTGGAAGCCCATCAGCCGCTCGATCTCTTTTTTGGTCTGCTCGATGCCCTTGCTCATGCCATAAGCCGCGTTGATCTTGCGGGCGGCGCCGGTCACCCCATTGTTGCACATGGTATCACGCGGGATGTTCATGATGTTGATGTTTTTTTTCTTGATATCCATCGTTGCGACCATGAGCGCATCTGTGCGGGTCTCATCCTCATCCACTGCGCCGACCACAAATGTGAACACATCACTGATGCGCGTGCCCGAGTTGAGCAGACTGTCCACATTGATCTTATCGCCGTTTTCCTTATCCTTGATGGTGGGATCGTTCGCCTGCGGCGGGCGGATAAACCACACTGCTGCGGCCGTCAGCCCTGCCAGAAGCGCCAATACCACCACCACGGAAATCACGATCCGCCGCGTGCGCTGCTGCCGGGTCAGCGGTTTTTTTACCTTTGCACCTTTTTTTCCGTCCGGCCGGGGCGCAGTGGCACGCGGTGCGCTGCCCGGCGCCGGCGCTGCCTGACGCGGTGCGCTCTGCGGCGCCGATGCGCGGGATGGGCGGTCCTCCGTTTTACGGGCCGGCGTTTTACGATGGCCGCCGCTGCCTCCAAAAAGTTTCAAGCGTTTTCTGCCTCCAGTTCCATCTTACGCTTCCCTCCAGCGGATTCCCTGCCGTATCATATCGTTATAGGCAGCAATCGTATCACTGTGGATCAGCTTGCCGCGTGTGACCAGCTCGATCAAGGTCTGGTCATAGCAATACAGCAGTGCGCGGTCGATGCTGGTTTTTGCCAGCTCGCGTGCCTGATCCACGCCGGGGAAATCGCGCGTCTCCTCAATGTAATCCGCCAGATAAAGAATCTTATCCAGCAATGTCATCCTGTTTCGTCCGGTGGTATGGCAGGCGATCGCCTGACAGATCTCCTCCGGCATGCCGTATTCCGCGCGGGCAATGGCTGCAGCGGTTTTGCCGTGCAGCATTTTCGGCTCGCTTTTTTCAACAGCACAGGGTATTATACCGTATTTTTCACATAAATTCAACTGTTCCTGCGGAGAAAGATGTTTGGTTATGTCGTGCAGGATCGCCGCCGTGCCCGCCCGATCCGGGTCTTCGCCGTACTGCTCTGCCAAACGGCGCGCAGCGCGCTCCACCCCGAGCGAATGCTCATACCGGTATCCGCGCAGCCTCGACAGAATGCCCTTGCGCATTTCATCATTACACAACATAACTTTGACCCGCCTTTCTGTTTATATCGAAGTGTTGTATCGTCAATATCCGTACAAATGATGCTGCTCGATATAATCCGCGACCGCGGGCGCGGTATAACGGCGCAGTGCGCCGCCCTGCCGCAGCTCGGTCGATGAAATGGGCAGGCTACCGCCCCGCACCATTTCGATTTTGGCATGCAGCTCGCGCCGCAGGGTTTCCGCCTTGCGCGCCAGTGCCGGCCAGTCCTCCTCCTCCCGTGCACATACCGCCAGCGTGGACAGCCGTGCGATCTCCTCCGGCGCACGCCAGATACGGTCAAACGAAAGCAGCATATCCGTGCCGACGATCAGGTACAGATCCTCTTCCCCGCGCGCATGCAGCGCACGCAGCGTATCCACCGTGTAGCTTGCACCGCCGCGGTCGATCTCGATCGTATCCAGCCGCGCCCATGGCTGATCCGCAGTCATCCGGCGCACCATCTCACAGCGGTCCGCCGCGGTGGCGGTATCCTCCGGCAGCGCCTTGTGCGGCGGGATATTCGTCGGGATAAACAGCACACGATCCAGCCCCAGCGCCTGCTGTGCCAGACGCGCGGCGTGCAGGTGTCCCAAATGCGGCGGATTGAATGTGCCGCCCAGCAGTCCCGTCCTCATTTTACCAGCACGATCTTTCTTTTATCCTTCTCCCGCGCCTGACGGTACAGCACAAACTTGGAACCGATGCACTGCACCGGTTCTGCGCCGGTCGCTTCGCACAGCGCTTCAGAAACCGTGCGCGGCGTCAGCAGGGCACTTTCCAGCACCTTGCCCTTGACCAGCTCATGCGCCTCCAGAAGCTGATCAAGCTGACGCTCGACCGCATCGGTCACGCCCTCCTTGCCGATAATCAGTGTATCGGCCAGCGGGTTGGCCATCGCACGCAATTGCGCGCGCTGTTTGGTAGTCAGCATAGTTGTTTTTCTCCTTATCCGTTCTCAAATCCTGTATCCTGCATCCGCAGTTCCAGCGCCTCGCGCAGCTTGCGCAGCGCACGCCCACGGTGGGAAATTTCATTTTTCACTTCGCCCGGCAATTCACCGAACGTGCAGCCGTGGGACGGCACGTAAAACAGCGGATCATATCCGAAACCGCCCGCGCCGCGGCTTTCGCAGAGCAGCTCGCCTTCGCATTCACCGCGCACGGTAATGGTTTCCCCATCCGGCAGCACACATGCCGCCGCACAGACAAACCGGCACGTACGGTTTTCCTGCCCCTGCATGTTTTGCAGCAGAAAGGCATTGCGATCCTGATCGGTCCCTGCGCAGTAGCGCGCAGAATAAATTCCCGGTGCACCGTCCAGCGCGTCCACGCACAGGCCGGAATCATCCGCAATCGCCGGCAGTCCGGTAAAGTCTGCCGCACTTTTCGCCTTGATCCGGGCGTTTTCCTCAAATGTCGTGCCGTTTTCCTCCGGTTCCGGCGCCTGTTCCGGCAGCGGAAGGATCTCGATCCCCAAACCATTCAGAATCACGGACAGCTCCGCCAGCTTTTTCTGATTGTGGGAAGCCAGTACAAACTGCATCAAAGCGCCTCCCCCATGACCCGGCTCTGCGCCCGGCACAGCCGCGCGCAGCCGCGTTTGCCGAGGCCGAGCAGCCGTTTCAGCTCCGTTTCCGTAAACGGACGGCCTTCCCCGGTACCCTGCACCTCGATAAACTCGCCCTTGGAGGTCATCACCACATTGCAGTCCACGATTGCGCGGCTGTCCTCCGCGTAGTTCAGATCCAGCACCGCTTCCTCCTCAAAAATGCCGACCGATACCGCCGCAACCTGCGCCGTCAGCGGCATGGCTGCAATCACGCCCTCGTCGAGCAGCTTTTTGCACGCCAGCCACAGGGCAACAAACCCGCCCGTAATGGACGCACAGCGCGTGCCGCCGTCCGCCTGGATCACATCGCAGTCAATCGTGATCTGCCGCTCACCGAGCGCGGCACGGTCGACCACGGCGCGCAGGCTGCGGCCGATCAGCCGCTGGATCTCGCTCGAACGGCCATCCAGCTTGAGGCTCTTGATATCGCGCTTTTTGCGGGTATTGGTTGCACGGGGCAGCATAGCGTATTCCGCCGTGACCCAGCCCAGCCCCTTGCCCTCCAGAAAGGGCGGCACCTTTTCCTCCACCGAAGCGGTGCAGATGACCTTGGTATTGCCCATCTCCACCAGCACCGAGCCTTCGGCGTACATGGTATAATCCGTTGTGATTTTCACCGGGCGCATCGCGCCGGGTGTTCTTCCGTCCGGTCTCTGCATTTATCCTTCTCCTTCCTGCGCTTCGGGCAGCAGCGCTTCCAAAAAGGCCGCGCGGTCAAAATCGATCAGATCGTCGATCCCTTCGCCTACGCCGACCAGCTTGACCGGTACGCCCAGTCCTGCCGAAATGGCGATCACGATACCGCCCTTGGCGGTGCCGTCCAGCTTGGTCAGCACGATGCCGGTCAGTTGGGCGGCCTTATTGAACTCCTCCGCCTGATGCACGGCATTCTGCCCGGTGGTCGCGTCCAGCACCAGCAGCGTCTCGCGTGAGGCTTCGGGCAGCTCGCGCGTGATCACCCGGTCGATCTTAGCCAGCTCGTTCATCAGGTTGGCCTTGTTGTGCAAACGCCCCGCCGTATCCACAATGATGATATCGCTGCCGCGCGCCTTGGCTGCGGAGATCGAATCAAACACGACCGCCGCCGGATCCGCACCCTCGCCATGGCGCACAATGTCCGCCCCGGCGCGTTTCGCCCAGATCTCGAGCTGGTCGGCCGCCGCCGCGCGGAATGTATCTGCCGCAGACAGCATGACCTTTTTCCCCTCGCTGACATAGCGGGCGGCCAGCTTGCCGATCGATGTGGTCTTGCCTACGCCGTTGACGCCGATTACCAGAATGACCGCCGGCTTGCCCGATACGTCAAGCGGCTGGTTTTCCAGCATATGGTCAGTCAGCACCTCGCGCAGCAGATCACGCAGTTCAGGCGCGGTGGTAACTTTTTGCAGCTTAGCACGTTTTTCCACCTCCGCCACAATTTTCACTGAGGTTTCTGCGCCCACATCGGAAAGGATGAGCGCCTCCTCCAGCTCTTCAAGCAGATCCGCGTCGATCTTGACGAACGCCGCGAACACGTTGTCCAGCGAGCGGTTGACCGCATCACTGGTTTTCTGTAAGCCCTGTTTGATTTTATCAAAAAATCCCATCTATCAAAACTCCTTACGAATTTAACCGATCGCCGCGCAAAACAAAATGATCAGCGACGCCCCTGCGGCAAGCTCGCCCAGCAGCATCCGCTTCTCGCGCTTATCACGCGCTTCTTCGCTTTCCTCCGCCTGCGGATGCGTATAAAAAATCGCACTCGTCAGCCCGAACACAAAGGTCATCGGCCATAAAAACCACAAGTTTTTGCCTGCTGCGGCCAGCAGGGCAAAAATATCCCAATACATACGGTGTTCCCCCTTTGTTGTCGGAATTACCGGATCGCATTTCCGAGCTGTTTTTCCGCCTCCGCGAGATTGAGCATCAGCATCTTGGAGACACCCTGCTCCTGCATGGTCACACCGTACAGCATGTCGGCCTCTTCCATCGTGCCGCGGCGATGCGTGATGACGATGAACTGGGTCGCATCGGTCAGCCGACGGATGTACTGCGCAAACCGCGCCACATTCACGTCGTCCAGCGCGGCTTCGATCTCATCGAGCACGCAGAACGGTGTAGGCCGCAGCTTGAGGATCGCA
Organism: Agathobaculum desmolans ATCC 43058; assembly: GCF_000701665.1. Lineage (GTDB taxonomy): Bacteria > Bacillota > Clostridia > Oscillospirales > Butyricicoccaceae > Agathobaculum > Agathobaculum desmolans. The sequence goes on from NZ_JNJN01000001.1 coordinate 42,851, forward strand.
AAATACAGTGCGATCGCCACGAACGCCTTTTCACCGCCGGAAAGCAGCGTCAGCGTTTTGACCGACTTACCCGGCGGGGAAACACGGATATCAATGCCGCAGTTCAAAATATCCGAGGTATCAGCCAGCGACAGCTCCGCATGTCCGCCGCCGAATATCTCGCGGAAGGTTTCCCCGAAATAGGCGTTCAGTTTGGCAAACTCAGAAGCAAAAATCTCCTTCATGTTCACCGTCAGTTGTTCTATGACCTTGTACAGTTCATGCTGTGCCTTCTCGAGATCAGCTTTCTGCTCTCCCATAAAGGTATAGCGCTCCATGGCCTGACGGTATTCCTCCACTGCGTCCAGATTGACGTTGCCGAGCGCCTTCATCTGTCCGCGCAGGCTGCGCGCCTGCTCCTTTGCCTCCGGAATATCATCCACAGGCCGGGCGGCCTCAGCCGCCGGTGTGGGGGTCAGCTCATAGCTTTCCCACATTTTATCCAAAATCTGCGTTTCTTCGTTTTTCAGCTGCCCGGCACGGTTCTCCAAACGTGCTGTCTCCCGCTCGAGATGCAGGATCTCCTCATTCCGGCTCTGCGCGTCACGATCGACCCGGGTGCGATCGCCCTCGATCCGTTCACGCAGGGTTAACTGCGCTTGGATCTGCCCGCTGATCTGCTCTGCCGCCGCACCGGACTGCACATGCAGCGCCTGCGTCTGCACCAGCTCTTCTTCCAGCCGTCGGATCTCCGCTTCATATTCCGCAGCGGCTTCATCCGCGCCGGTCACCCCTGCATCCAGCTCTTCCTTCAGCCGTTCCAGATCTGCCAACGCGCGCTGCTCGCTCGCCGCTTCCGAACGGTTTTCCGCCAATTCGGTCTGCAGGGCCGCCCGCTGCGCGGCACGTCCGGCCGCTTCTTCTTCCAGTGCATCAAGCGCTGCACGCGCCTGTGCCTGACGCTGTTCCGCCTGTCCGCAGGCCTCACGCGCCGCCGTTTCCCGCTCGCCGCAGCGGCGGATGGTCTGCTCATACTGTTCCCGGGCGGCGGACAGGTTTTCCCGTTCGAGCGCCAGCCCGTCATGCTGCTGCCGCACACTTTCCACCAGTGCTGCATGCTGCTGCACAGCGGCGCGCAGACCGGCTTCCTCCTGTGCGGCGCGGCTGCGTTCGGCTTCGATCGCCTTGAGATCATAATCCAGCGCAGCCAGTTCTTCTTTTGCCGTGCGCCAGCGTGCGTCCGTCTGCTCCGCCTGTGACTCCAACATACGCACCTGCTCCTGCGCGGCACGCAGCTTTGCCGCCCGCGCCAGTGCGCCCGTCCCGCGGGATGCCGAACCGCCCGTCATCGCGCCGCCGGCCTGTATGATCTGGCCGTCCAGTGTCACGATACGGAAGCGGTGTCCATACGCCTTGGCAAGCGCCAGTGCAGTATCCATATTCTCCGAAACGACCGTGCGTGCCAGCAGATTCTGCACGATTGCCGCATAGCGCTTGTCAAACCGCACCAGCCTGTCAGCCGTGCCAAAGCAGCCCGGCTGCTCCTCCAGCCCGGTTTCCCGCAGGGTATTCGGACGGATGGTATCGGCCGGCAAAAAGGTCGCGCGTCCGCCGTCCGTCCGCCGCAGGTATTCGATGCAGCGCTTACCGTCTGCTGCGGTATCCACCACAACAGAAGAAGCGGACGCACCCAGTGCAGTGTCGATCGCGGTCACAAAACGATCCTCAGTCGTCAGCAGAGAGGACACCGGCCCGTGCACCCCGTGCATCGCGCCCCGTTCCGCCTGCTGCATGACCGCCTTGACTGAACGGGAAAAGCCCTCATACTCCCGCTGCATATCGGACAGCATTTTTACCCTGCCCTGCGCGTTGGTCAGCGCAGCAGCGGTTTTCTGCTGCTCCTCCCGCAGGGCATCCACCTTGCGCCGGCGGCTCTCCGCCTTGAGCGCCACACCCTGCATTTTATTCTCCGCTCCCGCAAGGATGTCCAGACAGGCGTGCAGCTGCGTTTCCATCTGTTCCTGCGCCTGCTGCTCCGCTTCCAGCCGCCCGGCCGCGGCCTGTATATCCGCTGCGATCGTCGTGCGCCGGCTGTCCATCCCGGCCAGTCCGGTTTCTGCTGCGGTGCGGTCAAGCGCCAGCGTATGCAGCGTATTGCGGCAGGCCTCGTGTGCCTGCGCCGCCGCCTGCACCGCCTGCACCGCCTGCTGCTGCACCGATGCCTGCGATGCATCCGCCTGCTCCAACGCGGCCAAACGGTCGGTCAGCCCCTGCTGCGCTGCATCCAGCAGCCCGATCCGCGTGCGCCGCTCCGCAAGCTGTCCATCCAGATTGCGCACCTGTTCGGCTCGCTGGCTGCTTTCGCGCCGGGCACGGTCGATATTTTCCTGATAATTGTGAATGTTGGCTTTGAGCACCGCGGCACGGCCGGACTGATCCGCAGCGCGCTGTTCGGTCTCCCGCAGCTGCTGCCGCAGGCTGTCCGCCGCGCGGTCGATCGTCCGTATCTCACCGGCAAGCTGTTCGGAGCGGGCATACAGCCCCTCCTGTGCTTGTTTTGCCGCTGCAAGCTGTTCCGCACAGATGGCGCGGTCGCTTTCCAACTTTTCGGTATCCGCCTTAATACGCTCCAGCGACAGCAGCCAAAGTGATATCTCCAGTACGCGCAGCTCGTCGCGCAGCAGCAGGTACTGCCTTGCCTTTTCAGCCTGCTTGCTCAACGGATCGATCTGCCGCTCCAGCTCATCATACAGGTCGTGAATGCGGGTCAGATTATCCTCGGTAGCGGCAAGCTTGCGCTCTGCCTCCTCCTTGCGGTACCGGAACTTCGTAATACCGGCAGCTTCCTCAAAAATTTCCCGGCGATCTTCGCTTTTCAGGGAGAGGATCTCATCGATCCGCCCCTGCCCGATAATGGAATAGCCGTCGCGTCCCAAACCGGTATCCATAAACAGCTCGTGGATATCCCGCAGGCGACAGTGCTTTTTATTCAGGAAATACTCGCTCTCGCCCGAGCGGTAATAGCGGCGGGTCACCATAAGCTCGGTATATTCCGACCGGAACACGCCCGCTGCATTATCCAGAATCAGCGATACCTCCGCAAAGCCGACCGGGCCGCGCTTTGCTGTACCGCCGAAGATGACATCCTCCATCTTCGCACCGCGCAGCGAGCGCGAGGACTGCTCTCCCAGCACCCAGCGGATAGCATCCGATATATTGGATTTTCCCGATCCATTCGGCCCGACGATCGCGGTCATGCCGCCGAGAAATTTGATCTCTGTTCTGTCGGGAAAGGATTTGAAGCCTTGTAAGAGCAGGCTCTTGAGAACCATGTAACACCTCGTAAATATATATGGTATCATTCTACCACCGTACGGCCTGTTTTTCAATGCACAGCGGGATAATTTACAGCTTATCTACAAATCACCGCCCTTGTGTGCTATGCTAAAAGCAGCAATATCTTACAAGAGGAAGGACGTGCGCGCAATGAAGCACAGAGAACAGCTGATCCGGCACTGGTTTGCCATGTGGCTGACCGGCTCTTCGCATGGTATAGAAGACATCTTCGCCGAGGACTGCATCTATACGGAAAGCTGGGGGCCGGAATACCACGGTATCACTCAAATACAGCACTGGTTTACCGAATGGAATACGCGCGGATGCGTACTGCAGTGGGACATCCAGCGCTTTTTTCACAGCGATGAGCATACCATTGTGCAGTGGTATTTCAAAAACCAAATGCACAACGGCAACACCGAGGCCTTTGACGGTCTCTCCCTCATCCGTTGGACGGCGGACGACAAAATCGCCTCGCTCAAGGAATTCGGATGCAATACGAACACCTATGACCCCTACGCGGACGGTCCCACCCCCCGCTTCCGTCCGCAGGACCATCTCTGGTTTTGATCCTTACGCAAAAAGCGATCCCGGTGCCAAGGGCGGCTGCCCTGCACCGGGATCGCTTATCTGTCAGCCCTCGCCCATCAGCTCGAGCGCTTTTTTGGCCGCCATCTGTTCGGCTTCCTTTTTACTGCGCCCCGTGCCCAACGCGAACACATTGGAATTGAGCAGCAGCTCCATCGTAAACCGTTTATCGTGATCCGGTCCGGACTGCCCCGCCAAACGGTATTGCAGCGTTTCCTGCTTGTTCTTCTGCACGATTTCCTGCAGCATCGTCTTGTAATCCTTAAATGCGCCGCCGGCGATTGCAGCCTCCACCTTATACGGAATAAATCGCAGCACGAACGCACGCGCCGGCTCAATACCGCCATCCATAAAAATCGCGCCGAGCAGCGCCTCGGTCGCATCTGCCAGAATGGACGGACGCTCCCGTCCGCCGCCCAATTCCTCGCCGTGACCCAAACGGATCTCCTGCGGAATGCCGAGTTCCCTCGCGATCTCGCACAGCGCGCCCTCGCACACGACTGCCGCGCGCAGCTTGGTCAGCTCGCCCTCCGGCAGATCGGGATAGTGCGTGAACAGATAATCCGCTGTGACAAAGCCGAGCACGGAATCGCCAAGGAACTCCAGCCGTTCGTTGTGGTGCAGATGATTGCCGCGATGTTCGTTGGCGTAGGACGAATGGGTCATCGCCGTTTGATACAGCGTTTTGTTTTGAAATTGATAATCGATATGCAGCATATATACCTTCACCTCCCGCTGTTTGGAACTGCGGCCGCAGCGCTGCTGTGACCGCAGTTGTTTTCATCCGGTTATCCTTCGGATTCGGATACCGTCATGTACGCTATGTTTTCCCGCACCGCATCGATCATACCCGACTTGGTATAGGCGATCGCCTGCCGCACCGCGTTCATCACAGCGATCTCGCCGGAGGAGCCATGCGCCTTGATGACCGGCTTGGCGATCCCAAGGAAGGGCGCACCGCCCACCCGGTCCTGATCGAACAGGCCGCGGAATTCATCCATGCCCTTTTTGCAGGCCAGATATCCCATCTTGGTAGCTAAATTGCGCGTAAATACGCCCTTGATCTGCCCGGCCATGAATTTGGCGACCCCTTCAATGGTTTTCAGCATCACATTGCCCGAATATCCGTCGCACACGGCAATATCACATGCGCCGAGCGGCACCATGCTGCCTTCCACATTGCCGACAAAGTTGAGGCGGCCTGCATCACCCGCTTTCTTGAGCAGGGCATAGGCCTCCCGGCGCAGCGGATCACCCTTGGTATCCTCCGTGCCGTTGTTGACCAGACCAACACGCGGATTATGCACCCCGCTGATCTTTTCCGCATACAGCGAACCCAAAAACGCAAATTGCAGCAGCATCTCCGCCGTGCACTCGGTGTTCGCACCCGCGTCGCACAGCATGACCTGACCGCCGGCACAGGGCATCACCGGGGCGAGCGCACCGCGGCGGATGCCCTTGATGCGCCCGCCGAACAGGGTCGCGCCGGTAAGCAGCGCCCCTGTGTTGCCCGCAGAAACCAACGCATCCCCCTCGCCGCTTTTCAGCAGCTTGAACGCCACCGCCATGGAAGAATCCGGTTTGCGGCGCAGCACGGTTGCCGGATCATCATGCATATCCACCAGATCGGACGCCGGCACGATATGCAGGCCGGGCTGTTCCGCCATCCCCTTGGCCTTGAGGATCTCCGCAATCGGCTCCGGACGGCCAACCAGCACAACCTCCTCGCCGAACTCCTTTGCCGCCAGCGCACCGCCCCAAACGGCGGACTCTGGCGCATGATCGCCGCCCATGGCGTCCACAATGATCCTCATGTCAAAGCTCCCCTTTCAAACTGCCGATCGCTTCAAGCGCCCGCTCGGAAATTTTTGTATTCTTCTCCCGCTTTCCCTTAATTTTATACCCAAGCGGATCGAGAATGCCGAAATTGATGTTCATCGGCTGAAATTTAACAACGGTATGGTCAGAAATATAACAGGCCAGCGCACCCGTCGCCGTCCGGCGGTCGAGTGCGGGGAAGGAGCGTCCCAAAACCTCCAGCGCGGTCGCCGCACCTGCAACCCAGCCCGATGCGGTGGATTCCACATACCCTTCCACACCGGTCATCTGCCCGGCAAATCGGATACGCGGATCGGCCTTCAAGGCATAGGTTGCATCCAGCAGGCGCGGGGCATCCAAAAATGTATTGCGGTGCATCACACCGTAGCGTACAAACTCGGCATGGCGCAGCGCCGGGATCATGGAAAACACCCGCTTCTGCTCCCCCCATTTCAGGTGGGTCTGGCAGCCGACCAGATTATACAGCGTGCCCTGCGCATTGTCCCGCCGCAGCTGGAGCACCGCATACGGATCCTTCCCTGTTTTTGGGTCGGGCAGGCCGACCGGCTTCAAAATGCCGTAGCGCATGGTATCATACCCCCGCCGGGCGTTGACCTCGATCGGCATGCAGCCCTCAAACACCTTGGAATCCTCAAACCCATGCACCGGCGCTTCCTCCGCCGTGGTCAGTGCGTTCCAGAAAGCGTCATACTCCTCCCGGGTGAACGGGCAGTTGATATAATCTGCCGTTCCCTTGCCGTAGCGGGAGGCGATATAAGCGGAATCCATATCAATGCTTTCCGCCGCAACGATCGGCGCAGCCGCATCATAAAAATGCAGGAAATCCCCGCCCACCTTACGGTGGATCGCCTCAAACAGCGCGTCCGAGGTCAGCGGCCCGGACGCGACCACAACCCGCCCCGCCGGGATCTCGGTCACCTCGCCGTACACGATCTCGATCAGCGGATGCGCTTTGATTTTCTCCGTTACCGCACGGGCAAATGCTTCCCGATCGACCGCCAGCGCGCCGCCGGCCTCCACGCGGTTGGCATCCGCGCAGGCAATGATCAGGCTGTCCAGACGGCGCAGCTCTTCCTTGAGCAGTCCCGCTGCATTGGACAGTTCATCCGAACGCAGGGAGTTGGAACACACCAGCTCGGCAAAATCATCCGAATGATGCGCCGGGCTGTGCTGCGCGGGCTTCATCTCATGCAGCCGCACGGGCACGCCGCGCTGTGCCAGCTGCCACGCAGCCTCACAGCCGGCCAGCCCCGCGCCGACCACGGTTACTGTATCAAGCATCTGCATCCTCCCTGCTTGTTTTCTTCCGGGCGGACGTCTTACCCGCCGCAGGCTTTTTCGCCGCCTTTTTCTTTTCCGCGGCTTTCTTTTCCTTTTCCGCAGCCTTTTCCTGCTCCGCCTTGGCCAGTGCCTTGGCATACTGCTCCTGCTGCTTGGGGGTAAGCGCCTGCACATCTTCCTCCTTCAGCTTTTTGAAGCGGTTCGTGGTTTTGGTCATCCACGGCACCTGCTTTTTTGCTGTTGTTTTCTTAGCCGCAGGCTTTTTCGCCGCCTTCTTCGGGGCTTCCTCCCCTTCGCCGGCTGCTGCGGCGGCTTCCTTGGCCGCTGCCCGCTCGGCAGCCTTTGCCGCACGCGCTTCCCGGCGCTGGCGGTTCTTTTCCGCCTCCTCTGGCGGCAGGCCTTCCTTGACCAGATCGGTGTAGCCGCAGCCCTCGCGCAGACATACATCGGTGACCTCCTTGGAGTCCCGGTCGGTATGGCGGAACAGCGAGGAATCACAGTTCGGGCACTTGGTTTTCAGCGGCTTGTCCCACGTCATAAACTGACAGGTGGGATAGGTATCGCAGCTGTAATATACATAGCCGCGCGCCGATTTTTTCTTAACGACCTTAGCGCCGCACACCGGACAGGCCGCGCCGGTGTCCTCTGTGATCGGCTTGGTGTTGGTGCACTCAGGGAAGCCCGGGCAGGCCAAAAACTTGCCGAACCGCCCGGATTTGATTACCATATTGCGGCCGCACTTATCACAGATAACGTCCGTGACCTCATCCTTGATTTTGATGCGCTTGCCCTCCAGATCGATCTCCGCCTGACCGAGCGCTTTTTCAAATCCATCATAAAACTGGTGCAGCAGCGTGATATAATCCAGCTTTCCGGCTTCGACCTCATCGAGCTGCTCTTCCATATTGGCGGTAAACTCATAATCTGCCACCGACTTGAACTCATCCACCAGCAGACCGGTCACGCCCTCGCCCAGCGGCGTGGGACGCAGCGCCTTATTTTCCTTCGTCACATAGTCGCGGTCGATGATCGTCGAAATCGTCGGCGCATAGGTGGACGGGCGGCCAATGCCGCGCTCCTCCATCGCGCGGATGAGCGACGCCTCGGTATACCGCGCGGGCGGCTGGGTGAAATGCTGCGCCGGTTCGAGCTTTTCTGCCGTAACCATATCGCCCTTGTCAAAGCGCGGCAGCGGCTTGCCTGCATCACCGCTCTTCTTTTCCTCATCCGTGCCTTCTTCATAAACGGCGGTAAAGCCGGGGAAGGCAACTGTATGACCGGACGCGCGGAACACCTGTCCCTCGCACACAATATCAGCCGACACCGTATCAAGGATCGCATCCACCATCTGACAGGCCACAAAACGCGACCAGATCAACCGGTACAGCTTAAACTGGTCGGGCGTGAGATAGCGCCGGATCTCCTCCGGCAGCAGCTTAACATCGGACGGGCGGATCGCTTCGTGCGCATCCTGCGCATTGCCCTTGGTTTTGAACACACGCGGCTTGCCGGGATAGTACTGCTCGCCATACCGTCCGCGGATAAAGCCCGCCGCCGCGGCCGTCGCCTCATCGGCCAGACGCAGCGAATCGGTACGCATATAGGTGATCAAACCGGTCAGGCCGTATTCGCCCAGCTCAATGCCTTCATACAGCTCCTGCGCAATGCTCATGGTGCGGCGCGGCGTCATATTGAGCTTGCGGGAAGCCTCCTGCTGCAATGTTGAAGTGATGAACGGCGGCGCGGGACTGCGTTTTTTCTTGCCGCGCTTGATCTCGCCCACGGTAAGCGGCCGACCCTGCACCGCATCGAGCACGGCCTGCGCCTGTGCCTCGCTCTTCAGCTCGGCTTTGCCGTTTGCATCGCCGTAATAACGCGCGGGAAATCGTCCGCCGTCTGCTGTTTGCAGCAGCGCTTCGATCGTCCAGTATTCCTCCGGCACAAACGCGCGGATCTCATTTTCACGATCCACCACCAGCCGGGTCGCCACGCTCTGCACGCGGCCGGCGGACAGACCGCGCTTAACCTTGCGCCACAGAAACGGCGACAGCTCATAACCAACGATGCGGTCGAGGATCCGGCGGGCCTGCTGCGCGTTGACCAGATCGATATCGATATCCCGCGGGTTCTCGATGCCGTAGCGCACCGCCTGCCGCGTGATCTCGTTAAAGGTGACGCGCTTGGAATCCTTATCCTTCAGCTTGTATAATTCCTTGATGTGCCACGAAATGGCTTCTCCCTCGCGGTCCGGGTCAGTTGCGAGATAGACGAAGTCCGCCTTGCGGATCTCGCTGCGGATCTCCTTGATGATTTTATCTTTCCCTTCGATCGGCACGTATTCCGGCTTGAAATCATGCTCGATATCGACGCTCATTTTCTTTTTCGGCAAATCGCGCAGGTGCCCCATTGATGCCTTGACCACATACTCCGACCCCAGATATTTCCCGATGGTCTTGGCCTTGGCAGGCGACTCCACGATGACTAATTTCGACATATAAACCTCCAAAGCTTCGATTGCAAACGATGTTTGCAATCGAGTTCTGATTCTCTGGCAGCGAAACTGCCCGAGAATGCCGGCCGGAGCCCGCGCCGCAGGCGCGGCTTCCCTGCCGGATGGTTTTGCAAAACCGGGCAAAGCTCGATTTTGCAAGGCCGCTCACAGAGCGGCTATTTCATTTGCGCCTTATAGCGCAGACCGCTTCCATTTTCTTCTCCGACTGTACAACGGACGCTATTGCCGTCCCAGCACAAGCCTGCCCTTTTCGCGGCGCAGAACGCCGTCCATCTCCAACATGGTGACCAGACTCATCACACGCGGCGCGGGCAGGCCGCAGCGCTCAATCAATTCCTCGGCAGTGCCTACGCCCTGCTGCACCAGCTCCGCGATCTGCCGCTCCGCATCCGACAAGTGCGCCGGCAGCGCCGCTGCCGCAGCAGCGGACGGCTTTTCCGTTTTCTCCGCCTGCTTTGCCCGCTGTTCCGCCTGTTCCTCGCGCCGCCGGATCTCATCCCATGCAGAACGGGCTGCCGGCGCGCTGCGCTCCCCGGTCTGCCGTTGGAATGCACGACGCGCCTGCTGTTCTACGGTGCGGTCGGGCAGCAGCCCCAAGTAGGTGCGCACCAGCGCCTGCGGACTGCGCAGCAGCGCGGCCTCTCCCTTTTCGATCAGCTCGTTGCACGCGCGGGACTGCGGTGCGTCCAGCGCACCGGGCACCGCATAAACGTCCCGCCCCTGATCGAGCGCGTGCCGCGCGGTGATCAGCGCACCTGAGCGGTAATCCGCCGCTTCCACAATGACCGAAGCGACCGACAGACCGCTGATGATCCGGTTGCGGTTGTGGTAATGCGTGCCGCGCGGCTCTGTTCCGGGCGGGTATTCGCTCACGACCGCGCCGGACAGTAAGATATCCCCCATCAGGCTGCGGTGCTGCGGCGGATAGCATACATCCACGCCGCCGGCCAGCACGGCAACGGTCAGTCCGCCTGCACGCAGCGCGCCGCGATGCGCCGCACCGTCCGCGCCAAGCGCCATGCCGCTCACCGTGATCATACCGGCACGAGCCAGCGCCGCGCCGATCTCCTCCGCCGTGTGCAAGCCGTAAGGCGTGGCCTTGCGCGTACCCACAACGGATACTGCAGGCGTCACATCAAAATCCGGCCAGCTTCCGCGCACATAGAGCACAAGCGGCGGATCGGCGATCGCGCGCAGACGGTCAGGATAGGCGCTGTCGCCGATCGTCAGTATCTGGATGCCCGCTCTGGTGCACTGCTCGATGATGCGCGCTGCCTCATCGGTATTTTTATCGCAAAGCGTATCCACCTGTGCCTTGCGCAGCGGGCAGGCCGACGCGGTCAGCGCTGCCCGGTCGGCGGCATATACGGCCTCCGGCGAACCGAACGCCCGCAGCAGCTCTGCCGCAGTGCCCGCGCCCAAACCATTCCTCTGTGCCAGCCATACATAACTCAAACGTGACGGCATCATGCCCGCCTCCTTATTTGGTCATTTCATAGATCACAATCGCTGCCGCAACACCCGCATTAAGCGATTCTGCACGCCCATGCATGGGAATAATGATGCGCCGGTCGGAAAGTGCCAATGCCTGCTGCGACACACCTCTGCCCTCGCTGCCGATGATCACCGCTGCGCTGCCGAGCGGCACGCTGCCGAGCGGCACGCTGTCCGCGTGCAGCGCAGTCGCATACAGCGGCAGCCCCATCTGCCGCAGTTGTGCCGCGGCCTGTTCCAGCGGCAGCTGCACGCACGGCAGGCGGAACACCGCGCCCATGGTTGAACGCACGACCTTGGGCGAAAAGGGATCAGCGCAGCCCTCGCACAACACCACAGCGCCGAGCGCAAAGGCTTCGGCGGTGCGCAGGATCGTGCCAAGGTTGCCGGGATCCTGCAAACCGTCCAGCAGCAGAACCTGCTGCCGTCCGTTCAGCGCCTGCGCCGTCCACACCGGCTGCCGGCAGGAAAACACCACACTCTGCGGCGTTTCCACTTCGCTGGCCAGCGCAAACAGCGCGTCCGGCGCGGTATACAACGCCGCACCGGATGCGGCCGCCTGTCCGAGCAGAGTGGACAGCTCCGCTTCCCGTCCCGCGCGCACCAGCAGGGTTTGGATCTGCGCCCCCGAAGAGAGCGCTTCGCGCAGCATCTTTTCGCCTTCGCACAGCATTTCTCCTGTGCTGCGGCGGTATTTCCGTTCCCGTCCCAACCGCGCCAGATGCCGCAGCGCGGGGTTATGACGGCTCTGCACCTCGATCAATGCAGCTCCACCACGGCGTTGACACGGTCATTCGTGCCGATCACGATCAGGATATCGCCATTCTCGATCACCTGTTCCGGAGAGGGCGATACATCCACATGGCCGCCCTCCCCATGCCGGATCGCCAGCACATTGATCAGGTAGCGCGCACGCACGTTCAGTTGTCCCAGCGAATGGCCGATCCAACTTTTGGGCGGATGGATCTCCAAAATCGAAAAATCATCCGACACACCGATAAAATCCACCACGTTGGTACGCGCCAAACGCTGCGCCAGACGCTGCCCCATTTCACTTTCAGGCAGTACGACCCGATCCGCGCCGACGCGCTCGAGCACACGGGCATGCACCGGACTCATTGCCTTTGCCACCACGTATTTCGCGCCCATTTCCTTGAGCATCACCGTAATCAGGATGCTGGCCTCCATATCCGAACCGACCGCGACCACGCAGCAGTCAAAATTGCGCGCACCAACCGAGCGCAGCACGGCTTCCTCCTGCGCATCGCCCTGAATCGCCTGTGTCACATCATCGGCAATGTGCTGCACATTTTCCGCATCCACATCAAGGGCAAGCACCTCCTGCCCCAAGGCGGACAGTTCCCGCGCCACCGCAGTGCCAAACCGCCCCAAGCCGATCACCAAAAAGGATTTCATCATGCAAAACTCCTCTGTTTCCGCCCCGTTTGGCGGCATCTGCCGCCAAACGGATCAGCCTATCATCACATTGGCCTCCGGATACTGCATCTTCGGCGGGTCCCGGTGCCGCATAAGCACAGCGACCCCCAGTGTCAGCACGCCGACACGGCCAAGGTACATCAATAAAATCAAAATCACACGCGAAGCGGTGCACAGCATCGGCGTCAGCCCCATGGTCAGCCCGACCGTACCGAACGCCGAAACCACCTCGAACACACACTGCTCAAACGGCACGCCCTCCAGATAGGAGATCGCACAGGCTCCGCTCAGCCCCAGCACACCGCCCATGATCATCATGGTAATAGCATTCATAATGCTGCGCGGCACGATCGTGCGGCCAAAGGCGGATGCCGTTGTCCGCCCGCGCAGCGCTGAGATCGCACTGATTGCCAGCACCGCCGTTGTAACCGTTTTAATGCCGCCCGCTGTCGATCCGGGCGAACCGCCGATCATCATCAACAGGCAGGCGATCGCCTGCGAAGGGCCGGTGAGCGCCGCCTGATCGATGGTGTTGAAACCCGCGGTGCGCAGCGTAACCGACTGGAACGCCGCCGCAAGCAGCTTATCCCCGCCGGAGAGCGCCCCCAGCGTTTTCGGATTGTTCCACTCAAACAGGACGGTCAGCCCGAAGCCCGTCAGCAGCAGCACGCCGGTTGTGACAAGCACCAGCTTGCTGTGCAGGGTCAGGCGGCGGAAGCGCCGCTTGTCCCAGATATCGCCCCACACAAAAAAGCCCAGCCCGCCGATCACGATCAGCGCCATGATCGTCAGGTTGACAACCGGATCTCCCACGTAATCCACCAGCGAACCAAACGGCTGCTCCGGGGTGCCGAACAGGTCGAATCCTGCGTTGCAAAAGGCTGAAACCGCGTGAAATATGCTCATTTTCAGGCCATGCCACCAGCCGAACTGCGGAATAAACCGCGTGCTGAGCAGCAGTGCACCTGCACTTTCAAACACCAGCGTGCCGAACAGCACACGGCGGGTCAGACGGACGATACCGGCGTTTTCCGTTAAGTTCAGCCCCGCACTGAGCACCATGCGCTCACGCAGGGTGATTGTGCGGCGCAGCAGAAAAGACGCGATCGAAGCCATTGTCATAAATCCCAAACCGCCGATCTGGATCAGCACCAGAATCACACCTTGTCCAAACCCCGACCAGTGAACCGCCGTGCTGACCGTGATCAGACCGGTCACACAGGTAGCCGAGGTAGCAGTAAACAGCGCATCCAGAAAGTCCGTCGGCTGTCCGCTGCGGGCCGAAACCGGCAGACACAGCAGCAGTGCGCCGGTCAGGATCGTGATGGCAAAGCCCAACGCGATCACCATGGTGGCGTGCATGGACCGGTGCATCCTGCGGCGGCCGAACAGATTGATACCGCTCATTCCCGAAATACTCCTTTGCTCATGCGAAATACCAAAAGCCTGAACGGTATGCGTTCAGGCTTTTATCGAAATATTGGCTTGCCCTGCAGCAGCCGGCCCCACGGCCAGCTGCACTGCGCGCGGGAACAAAACGTTTTCGACAAGCTGAACGATGCTGCTGCCGTCCGCGCTTCCACGCCGGAGCGGCAGTGCCCGCAGCCTTAGTACAACTTGGCGCCGGCGGGAATCCGATCATCCACAAGCAGCAGGTTCAGACCCTCGCGGCCGTCCTCTTCATGCACCGCAGAGATCAGCATCCCTTCCGATTCGATCCCCATCATCTTACGCGGCGGCAGGTTGACGATCGCGATCGCAGTTTTGCCGATCAGCTCCTCCGGCTCATAGTATTCATGAATCCCGCTGAGGATCGTGCGGCGGCGCTCCGTGCCGTCGTTCAGGGTGAACTGCAGCAGCTTCTTGCTCTTCGGCACCGCCTCGCAGGCCTCGATCTTGACCGCGCGGAAATCCGACCGGGAGAACGTTTCAAAATCTACCGTTTCTTCAAACAGCGGCTCGATCTTCACCTTGGAAAAGTCCGGCTTTTCTGCCTTCGGCGCAGCAGCTGCTGCACCGGCAGTTTCCCCCGGCTTGCCGTCCAGCGGCTTCATTGTCGGGAACAGCAGCACATCACGGATGGAGGCCGAATCGGTCAGGAACATGACCAGACGGTCGATGCCCATGCCCATGCCGCCCGTGGGGGGCATGCCGTACTCCAGCGCGTTGATAAAATCATCATCCATCATGTTGGCTTCGTCATCGCCTGCGGCGCGCAGCGCAACCTGACGCTCAAAGCGCGCCCGCTGATCGATCGGATCATTCAGCTCAGAGAAGGCGTTGCACAGCTCACGCCCGGCGACAAAGCACTCAAAACGCTCGGTCAGGCGCGGGTCAGATGCCTTGCGCTTGGCCAGCGGCGAAATCTCGACCGGATAGTCAATGATAAAGGTCGGCTGCAGCAGATTTTCCTCTACAAACGCATCGTAGCACTGCGCCAGCAGGTCGCCCCAGCTTTCCTTGCCCGGCTCGACCTCCACGCCCTTGGCGCGAACAGCCGCCAGCGCCTCCTCCTGACTCATCGCCATAAAGTCCAGTCCGGCGTATTCCTTAACGGCATCCGCCATGGTCATGCGGCACCAGCCCTTGGAGAAGTCCAGCTCCAGCCCCTGATAGGTCACCTTGGTGGTTCCCAGCACCTTTTCGCACACATGCACGACCATATCCTCAGTGATATCCATCATGCCGTGATAATCCGTATAGGCCTGATACAGCTCAATCGTGGTAAACTCCGGATTGTGCTTGGTATCCATGCCCTCGTTGCGGAAAATACGGCCGATTTCATACACCTGCTCAAACCCGCCTACGATCAGACGCTTCAGGTGCAGCTCGGTCGCAATGCGCATGTACATATCAATATCGAGCGCATTGTGGTGTGTGATAAAGGGACGCGCTGCCGCACCGCCCGGAATGGTATTCAGGCACGGGGTTTCCACTTCCATAAAACCACGGGAGTCCATAAAATTGCGGATCTCGCGCACGATCGCCGAGCGCTTTTCAAAGGTGTCGCGCACCTCGGGGTTGATGATCAGATCAACATAGCGCTGACGGTAGCGCATATCGGTATCCTTCAGGCCGTGCCACTTTTCAGGCAGCGGCGCAAGATTCTTGGAGAGCAGCGTCAGCTCATGCACCGCAACCGAGATCTCGCCCTTCTGCGTGCGGAACACCTCGCCCTCCACACCGATGATATCACCGATATCAAACTTCTTGTAGCCCTTATAGACCTCATCGCCCACATTATCGCGCTTAATATAAAGCTGCAGGCGGCCGTAGCGGTCGGACAGGTCGGAGAAGGATGCCTTGCCCATGATGCGCTTGCTCATCATACGGCCGGCCAGACGGACGGTCTTGCCCTCCAGTTCCTCAAACCGCTCGTGGATCTCGTTTGTGTGATGGTCACGTTCAAAGCGCACCTGCTGGTACGGATCTGCATCCGCAGCCTGCAGCTCCGCCAGCTTTTCGCGGCGGATGCGCTTCAGTTCGTGCAGCTCCTCCGCGGTCTGCTCGTGCTGTTCCTGCGCCTGATGCTGTTCTGCCATGTTTTCCCCATCTTTCTGATTATGATAATATGTAAGACACGCCGGTGCGTGCCATGCGGCGGGCTGCTTGCCCTGCCGCCATTTTATTTCTGAATATTAACGATCTGGTACTTGACAATGCCGACCGGCGCCTCAACCTCGACCACCGCGCCGACTTTTTTGCCCAGCATCGCCTTGCCAAACGGCGATTCATCCGAAATTTTGCCCTCCATCGGATCCGCTTCCTGCGAACCGACGAAGTGGTATTCCTCCTCATCGCCGAATTCCAGATCCTTCACCACAAAGCGGCAGCCGGGAGAAACCTCGTCCGCAGCGTACGTATCGCCGGTCACGACGACAGCCAGCTTGATGATCTCCTCCAGCTCTGCAATCCGGGAATACAGCTTGCCCTGCTCGTTTTTCGCTTCATCATATTCCGCATTCTCGGACAGGTCGCCGAACGAGCGCGCTTCCTTCAGCTGCTCGGCTACTTCATCCGCACGAGTGGTTTTAAGGTATTCCAGTTCTTCCTTATATGCGTCCAGACTTTCCTGCGTCAGTTTGATTTCTTTTGCCATTTCCTGCAAACCCTTCTTATTCTCAATCATCGGCTCTAAGGCCGTACAGTACACCTTATTATAGGTAAGGATGCGCACTCTGTCAAGCGCACATCCCTATTTTCTTGCATTTGATCTGATTTCGACAGGATATTATTTCAACATTTCGGCTGCTTTTTGTATCTGCGGATCATTTTCCGGCATCAAAAACCAAAACGCTTCCCGCTGCTCCTCGGTAAGCGGCGCCTCTATATCCGGCGCGATACCGACACCCGCCAAGCTCTTCCCCTGTGGGGTAAAATACTCCTCTACCGACAGATTGACCGCCGAACCGTCAGACAGTTCAAAGGTGCGCTGGGCGCGCCCCTTGCCCGTGGTATGGGTACCCAGTAAAAGCGCACAGTCATATTCCTGCAGGGCGGCAGCAAAGAACTCCGCCGCCGAAATACTCTGCTCATCGATCAAAACCGCCAGCGGCAGATCAAGCTGCGCTGCATCCGAGGAATAAACGATCTCCTCCCCATCCTTGGTGCGCAGGGTCATAATCGTCCCCTCAGGCAGCAGCGGATCGAGCATAGCGCTCATTTCCTTCACCCGGCCGCCGCCATTGTGACGGACATCCAGCACGATCGCCCGCGCACCCGCCTGCACCAGTGCATCCAACGCCGTCTGAAACTGCTCCGCTGACCCCACATGGAAATTTTCGATGCGCAGATATCCGGTACCGTCCGCCAGCATTTGCCCCCACGCCATCTTTTGCGTCACGATCGCACGCGTCATCGTCATCTCCAGTGTGCTGCCGTCCCGGCGGACGGTCAATGTCACCGGTGTGCCCTCTTCTCCCTGAATTGCTTCCAGCACCGCTTCTGCACCGTCCTGCGGAACGGTCAGGCCATCCGCACCTACAATGCAGTCACCCTGCTGCATTCCGGCCTGTGCCGCCGGAGAGTCATCATAGATCCGGCTGACATGCAGCCCCTTTTCATCTGTGACGACCATCACACCGATACCGCAGTTTTTGCCCTCGGTATTCAGCTTGTACGCCTCATACTGCTCCGCCGGAATGTAGGATGACCATACATCCCCCAAGCCGGTCACATAGCCGACCGCCGCATAATCCGCCACAGCGGTTTCATCCAGTGTCCCGATATACCGGTCCGCCGCAATACGGTCGATCTCACGCAGTTTGTCAGCGACCGCCGGCGTGCGCCAGCCCAACGCCGCCAAGCAGCACAGCACAGCGAGCAGCGCAGCCGTCATGCTCAAAAACAGGGCCGTCACCAGCGGCACGCGCACTTCTCGTATTTTTTTCAATGCTATCCCTCCAAAAAAGCAGGGGGAGCCATGCTCCCCCTGTATTATTTCGGTTGTTCCGGATCAAAAATAGCTCTTCGGATCAACGGTAGAGCCGTTGACATAGACCTCGAAGTGCAGATGCGGCCCGGTCGAGTTGCCGGTCGAGCCGACCTTGCCGATCAACTGTCCCTGTGTTACGGTCTGCCCCACCGAAACCAGAATGGACGACTGATGACCGTATGCCGTCATCAATCCGCCGCCATGGTCGATTACCGTATAATTGCCGTAACCGGATACCCAGCCCGCCGTTACCACACGTCCCGTGGCTGCCGCCAAAATATCCGCGCCGTAGCCCGCGGGGATATCCTCGCCCGCATGGAACTTACGCGTGCCGTAGATCGGGTGGATGCGCCAGCCATACCGCGAATTGGTAGTCGTGCAGCTCGGCGTCGGCCAAACGAGCGTACCATCCCCCATCGGCACCGAACCGTTCGCAGCCGACTGCCGGGACAATTCCGCGATCTGATTGCTGACCGACTGCATTTCACCGGCGATACGGTCGTACTCCGCTTCACTTTCCGCCTTATACGCCTCGATGCTCTTTTGCAGCGCGGCCTGCTCCGCCTCGCTTGCAGCCAGCTCATCGACCTTATAGCCCAGATTCTCCTCGTATTCCTTCTGCGCATCCTGCGTATTCTGCAGGTCATCCCGCTTCTGTTCGATATCCTCCTTGGCCGCCGTATACTCAGCTACCACACGCTTGTTATCGTCCATGATCGCGGTAACGATCTCCATGCGAGAGAGCAGGTCGGAAAAGCTCGAAGAATTCAGCAGCACTTCCAGATAGCTGGTATCCCCCTGCTCATAGGTCGTGCGCACGGTCAGCGCAAAGGCATCCTCTTTCTCAGCCAACGCCTGTTCCGCCGTATCCAGCTCAACGGTTTTTACATCGATCTGCTGCTGCAGACGCGCAATGTACGCCTTGACCGTTTCAATTTCTTCCTTGGTCAGATTGATCTCGGCCTGCAAAGCATCACGGGTTGCCTGCACATCGTTGGCCTGACGGGTCAGTTCAGCGATTTTTTCCTTGACCGCCGCCTTTTCATCCTCCAGTGAGGACAGCTTATCCCGCAGGGAATCGGCATCCTCGGCCGCTGCGGCAAACGTCAGCCCGGAAGCCAGCAGGGATACCAGCATTGCCAGCACCAGCACGCCCGCCACCACGCAGGAGATCAGCCGCACGGTTTTCTTTTTCAACATAAGGTATTCGCTCCTTTTCTGTGCGGAGAATTATACATCCATAAACTTGCGGATGCTCGTCACCGATCCGCCGATGCCGAACAGCACGCTTGCGCCCAAAAATACGCTGAGCACCAGCCAGCGCAGGCTTTCAAACGGCGCGATTTGGAAATACGGGATCACGCCGCCCGCAATTCTGGCCAGCTCGGTATACAGTCCCCATTCGGCAAAGAAAGCCAGAGCGCCCGCCAGCAGGCCGAGCACCATGCCTTCAATCACAAACGGCCAGCGAATAAACCAGTTGGTTGCGCCAACCATTTTCTGAATGGAGATCTCCTCCCGCCGGGCAAACATGCCGAGCTTGACCGTGTTGGCGATAATGAACACCGAAATAACAGCCAGTCCCACCACCATGGCAAGCGCCACAATGTTGAACACCCGCTGCACCTGCACCAGTTTGGAGATCACAGCTTCATCCGCACGGACATTTGCCACACCGTCCACCGCTTCGATTTCGGCAATGGTCTGTTCGGCCTGTGCCGGATCGGCAAGCGTAAAGATAAAGCTGTTGCGCAGCGGATTATTCGAGGAGTCATAGCTGTCGAGGATTTCGGCATCCTCGCCCAGATCTTCACGATATTTTTCCAGCGCAACATCCCGATCTTCAAAGTCGATCGTGGCGATATTGCCGATCCGCTCAAACTGCGAGCCAAGCGCCTTGGCCTCGCGCGTTGTCAGCTCCTCATCGATAAACACCACGATCTCGCTCGACTGCTGCAGATCGCGGATACTCAGATCGATGTTATACGCCAGCAGCGACACCGTTCCGGTAAGGATCAGGCAGGCGATCATAATGAGCACCGCTGCCAGCGACATAAAGCCGTGCTTGAAAATATTGCGGAAGCCTTCCTTCCAGTAATATCCGAATTTTCTCATACCTGATAGTACCCACCTGTCTGATCACTGATGACCTCGCCCTTATCGATCATCACAACACGTTTTTCAAACTCATCCACCAGGCCTTTTTCGTGGGTAACGATCAGCACGGTGGTGCCCAATTCGTTGATCTTCTCAAACAGCGTCATGAGTTCCAGCGAGCGGGCCGGGTCGAGGTTGCCGGTCGGCTCATCCGCGATAATCAGACGCGGGTTGTTGACCAGCGCACGCGCGATTGCCACACGCTGCTGCTCGCCGCCGGACAGATTCATCGGTTTTTCCTGTGCCTTTTCCGTCAGCCCGACCAAATCGAGCACATAGGGCACCCGCTCTTTGATCGCCTTGGCCTTGGCACCGATCGTCCGCATCGCAAAAGCGACGTTTTCGTACACGGTTTTATTATTGATCAGGCGGAAATCCTGATATACCACGCCCAAAGTACGGCGCAGATAGGGAATCTGGCGCTTCTTCATCTCTCCGACATTGTAATTATTGACCAGCACACGCCCCTCAGTCGGCCGAACCTCCGCCGTGAGCAGCTTGATAATCGTTGTTTTGCCCGAACCGGACGCACCGACAAGAAAGACAAACTCCCCCTCGTCCACACGCAGGTTAGCCTTGTTCACCGCACGGGTACCATTGTCGTACACCATGGTGACATCGTTCATTCGTATCACAGGCAATCCTCCCCGGATCTATCCCTTAAAATCAAAAAAGGCGAAGGCATATATCCATACACCTTCGCCTATTATAGCAGATTATTTCCCGCCGCGCAAGCCAACATTCCCCGCAGCGGTTTCCTTTTGATCCGGCTGCTGCATCAAAAGCTTACGGATCAGCCCTCATTCCGCTCACTACAAGGCATAACCCAACCACGCCAAACAGCAATCCGATGTAAAAGAAAAATACATCCGGAACCGCTACGATGTTTCCAAACAGCAAAAGGGCAAACCCAAGCGTTTTTCGTTTCATTTACCTGCACCTCTTCATTTGCAAGGTGAGCTGCCTGCCGTCATCCGCTATGACGATTGCACTGCCCGCGCTTTAGCGCACGCCTTCCTCACGGCTGGCCAGATACTTGCGCACCATGAGCGCCACCTTGAACACAATCGCGTGATCAAATTCACGCAGATCCAGACCGGTCAGCTTTTTGATCTTTTCCAAACGGTAAACCAGCGTATTGCGGTGCACAAACAGCTTGCGCGAGGTTTCGGATACGTTCAGGTTGTTTTCAAAAAACTTCTGAATGGTAAACAGGGTCTCCTGATCGAGCGAGTCGATCGATCCCTTTTTGAATACCTCGGACAGGAACATCTCGCACAGGGTGATCGGCAGCTGATAGATCAGACGGCCGATGCCCAGATTTTCAAAGCTGATGATATTTTTCTCGGTATCAAATACCGCGCCGACCTCGATCGCAGTCTGCGCTTCCTTAAACGACTTGGCGATGTCCTTCATCTGCGAGGAAACCGAACCGATACCGATCAGGCATTTGACCGAAAGCTCACTGAGCAGCGTTTCTTCGATCGCAGCGGCAATCTTCGCCAAATCCTTGACCTCGCTGCCGGCCTTTACTTCCTTTACAACAACAATATCGTTTTCCGAAATGTGCAGCACAAAGTCCTTCTGCTTGTCCGGGAACATACCGACCACAACATCAATCGCCGCCACATCCGCCGGAGCCTGCTGGCGCACCAGAAAGACCACACGCGGTACATCGTTGCCGAAATGCAGCTCACGCGACTTGATGTAGATATCGCCCGGAAGGATATTATCCAGAATGATATTCTTTACAAAGGTCGCTTTATCATGCTTTTCATCATACAGCGTTTTGATATTATTGATAGCAACCGCGACCAGCGAACAGATGCTGCGCGCCATTTCGTCCTCGCCCTGCACAAAAACGGCATATTCCAGCCGGGAGGCACGATCCCCCGTAATGTGGTACGTGTAGCCGCCGAAACGGACGATCTCCCCCGCAAAGCCCAGCTCGGTAATTGCTTCCTCGCGCATCTCACCAATCCGGGGCAGGTCGGTGCATGCCACAACCGCACCGCTTGCATCCACAATGCCGATCGTACGATCCACCGTATCCTTCATTTGCAAAACAATTGACTGGAACAATCTTGAAGCCATTTCCATCACCTTTCCCGTCTGCTCTCTTTTTTCGGTACTGCACACGCACCATCATGCAGTATCCGCACCGCACCGCCGCTGTTCTGCACAATCTCCACAAGAACGCCACGGCATTCCATCGCATTTTATGACATTATATCATATGCATACTCATTTTTGTACAAAAAGTTTGAAATTTTTTGTCCATTTTTAGAACTCCTGTGCCCCTCCAGCCTGCAAAACTGCCAGCTCGTCTGCCGTCAGCTCCCGGAAAGCGCCCGGCTCCAGCGCGGGATCAAGCGGTATGCCACCGAGCTGCACCCGTTTCAGCGCCACGACCACACCGCCCACTGCGGCCACCATGCGCTTGACCTGATGATATTTGCCCTCCCGCAGGGTAATGCGCACGCGCGCATCCGGTAAACCGGACAATACCTCGAGCCGGGCCGGGCGGCATACCGTGCCGTCCTTCAGCACAAGCCCCTGCCGGAACCGTTCTGCTGCATCCGCAGCCAGTTCCCCTTCAACCGCTGCCTCATACACCTTGGAGACATGGCGGTTCGGGCTCATCAGCGCATGGCTGAGCGCCCCGTCATCCGTAACGAGCAGCAGGCCTTCCGTGTCCTTGTCCAACCGGCCGACCGCAAACAAACCGCGCCGCTCGGCCTCCGGAAACAGATCAAGCACGGTATCGTGCCGTGCATCCCGGCTGGCTGTGATCACCCCCGCCGGCTTATTGAGCATATAATACCGCTGGGCACGGTAACGCTGCACCTGACCATCCAGCGAAACCGAAGCAGTATCCGGATCGACCTTTGCTGCCGGGTCACGCTCGGCTGTGCCGTCTACCGCAACACGCCCCGCGCGAATCATCGCCTGTACTTCCTTACGGCTTCCACAGTTCAGATGGGTTAAAAGCTTATCCAACCGTATGCGTGGCATTTTGTTTCCCCCACCAAGTTATTGATGATTACAGCATAACACTTTTTCGCATATTGCACAATAGGGAAAAACAAAAAAAGTGCAACTCACCAAAAGTAACCAACATGTTCGGAAAATTGCACGCGCTTTTTTCGTGGTTTTGCACAGATAAGCAAAAGCGCTCCCGTTTTGGGAGCGCAAGCACATTCTATTCTTCCGGCGGCTGCGACGGCTGCTGTGTAATCCCGTGCACGAAGCCATCCGCCTCGGCCGCACTGATATCCGCCGCAATCAGCCGGCCGCGCCGCACGAGCAGATTAGCCGTAACGCCGCTCTCCCCCGTGGGGTAGGACAGCAGCTCATAGGTATACAGGGTTGCCCGTTTGCCCTGATACGGCGTCAGATCCATTCCCTGCTCGATCTGCAGCGCATTATATGCGCGGTAATCGTCATCAAAGCTTTTGGGAATCTGCACCTCGCGCTCGCTGCGCGGCTCGGGATCGACCTGCCAACCGCAGCTTTCGAGCAGTGCCACCCGCTGCTCATTCGTGCGCAGTTTGTCATCCAGATCCACCTCGGCCGCTGCAGACGGCGCGCTCACCGTTTCCGCTGCCTGCGGCCAAAGCGCCGCGCCCCCTAATACGGCCGCCCCTACCAGCAGCGCCCCCGCCGCTACTTTTTTCAAGGATATTTTGGCTGCAAAAACGATCATAGCATTGTCCCCTCCCGCTTTTGCTTTATCCTATGTGTAAAGCGGACAGGACAGAACCAAAAAGGCTGTCGAAATGCCTTGGCACTTCAACAGCCTCTGCTTCTCGGTCAGGCCAGAATTTGCGAAGCCAGCACATCCGCCAATGCTTCCAGCGAGGCACGTTGCCCATCTGCAAGCGCAGAGCGGATCGATACCGGCTGTTCCAGCACGGTCATGTTTTTCATGCTTTCCAGCATAGTGCGCATATGCTTTGCCGAAACCGGCGCCCAAGTGCCGTTTTCCAATAGCGCGGCCGTGCGGTTCTGCAGCCCCAGTGCCTTCAGATCCGCCAAATAGCCTTCCATCCGCGGATGCAGGCCGCCGTTATACGTCGGCGCGGCCAGCACCAGATGGCTGCACCGGAAGCTTTCCGCCACCAACTCGGACACATCCGTACCGGAAACATCATACATGGCAATATTGTGCACGCCGCGCTCTGCCAGCAGGCCGGCCAACACCTGTGCCGCATTTTCCGTATTACCGTACATGGTCGCATAGGCGATCATTACGCCCTGCTCTTCCGGCTCATACGTGCTCCATTTCTGATACTTCTCCAGCAGCACCGGCAGATTACCGCGCCAAACCGGACCGTGCAGCGGGCAGATCATCTCGATATCAAGAGCCGCCGCTTTTTTCAGCAGCGCCTGCACCTGCGCGCCGTACTTGCCGACGATATTGGAATAATACCGGCGGGTATCCGCCATCCACATGCTGTCCAACTGCAGCTCGTCATCAAACAGGTTGCCCGCCAGTGCGCCGAATGTGCCGAACGCATCCGCCGAGAACAGGATCTTATCCGGTTCGTCATACGTGACCATGACCTCCGGCCAATGCACCATCGGCGCCATCATAAAATGCAGGGTATGACGGCCGGTTGAGAGCTTGTCCCCTTCCGCCACGACCAGGGCGCGATCCTTTACATCAAGCGCATAGAACTGGGACAGCATTCCGACTGCCCGGGCGCTGCATACGATCTTCGCCTGCGGATACCGGCGCAGCATTTCATCGATCAGGCTGCAGTGATCCGGCTCCATATGCTGTACAACCAGATAATCGAGTTCGCGTCCGCCCAGTGCATACAAAACATTTTCCGTAAACTGGCGGCCGATCGAATCATCGACGGTATCAAACAGCACGGTTTTTTCATCCAACAGCACATAACTGTTATACGATACCCCGCGCGGGATCGGGAACAGGTTTTCAAAACGGCTCAGGCGGCGGTCGCTGCCGCCGACATAAATCAAGTCATCCTTGACCTTTCTGGTACTGTGCATCGCACGACACCTCCATAATCATATCTGTTAAAAGTGTAACACATTTTCCCGTTCCCGTCTACCCCGACGCAGCGCGGGATGCAACAAAAAACCGGCTGCGAAACAGCCGGTTTTTGTCAAACGGTCAAATTCCTGTATTATTTTACCGCCTATGTATCAAATCATTCCTTGTTAAGGGCTTCCAAACGCGCCTTATTCTCCGCAATGACCTTTTCCTGTACCGGTACCGGCGCCTCATCATACCGCTCAAAGGCAGAAACGAAGGAACCGCGGCCCTGCGTCATAGAACGCAGCGTGATCGCGTAATCGGACAGCTCAGCCATCGGGCACTCGGCCAGAATCTCCTGCTTGCCGCCATCAATCGGGTTCATGCCCATGATGCGTCCGCGGCGCTTGTTCAGATCGCCGATCACATCACCCATGTAGGAATCCGGCACAACGACCTTCATCGAGCAAACCGGCTCAAGCAATACCGGGCTGGCCTGCGGAATACCCGCCTTGTAAGCCAAGCGCGCCGCCATCTTGAACGACAGCTCGTTGGAGTCAACATCGTGATAGGAGCCGTCGAGCAGGGTCGCGCGCAGACCAACCATCGGATAGCCCGCCAGTACACCATGCTCCATTGCCTCACGGATGCCCTTATCAACTGCCGGATGGAAGTTTTTCGGCACCGAGCCGCCGAAGATCTTTTCTTCAAACAGGTACTCGCCTTCCGGATACGGCGCAAATTCCATCTTGACGTGACCGTACTGACCGTGTCCGCCGGACTGCTTCTTGTGCTTGCCTTCCACCGTGACCGGCTTGCGGATCTTTTCACGATAAGGAACGATCGGACGGGTCAGCTCGACCTCAACGCCGAATTTATCCTTGAGCTTGGAGCAGAGCACATCCAGATGGATGTCGCCTGCACCTGCGATCGTATGCTGCTTGGTCTCGGGATTGAACTCAGTCTCAAAAGAGGGATCCTCATCATGCAGGCGGGACAGACCGGCGGAGATCTTCTCCTCCGCGCCCTTGACCTTGGGCTGGATCCCCTGCGTGTAGCAGGGCGGTGCGAACTCGATCGGCTCCAGCTCGACCTTGCGCACGCTCATCGAAAGGGTATCGCCCGTTTTGGTCGTAACCAGCTTGGAAACCGCGCCAATATCGCCGCAGCCGATCACCGGCACTTCTGTGGTCTTTTTGCCGCAGACCGTATAGATGTGGCTGAGCTTTTCATTCGCATCTGCACGCTTGTTGACCAGCGTCATATCGCTCTTGACTTCACCCGACATAACCTTGAAGTAGGAGAAACGGCCGTACTGATCCGCAACCGTTTTGAACACGAGCGCACAGGTCGAACCGTTGGGCGTGCAGTTGATTTCGATCAGTTCACCCTTCTCATCCTCACAGATCTCGACCGGCTTTTCATCGGGCGACGGCATATAATCCGCAATGCCCTTGAGCAGCGCATAGGAGCCGATACCGGTTGCCGCAGTGCCGCAGAATACCGGTGCGATGACCAGATCCTTCACACCCTGACGGATGCCTGCGATCAGCTCATCATCCGAGAACTCCTCACCCGCAAAATAGCGTTCCATCAGCTCTTCGCTCAGCTCGGCGATATTCTCGCACAGCGCGGCGCGGTGCTGGTCGATGCGGTCCTTCATATCCTCCGGGATCGGGATCTCGACGCGCTTGCTGCCTTCCATACGGTAGGCCTTACGGATCACGCAGTCGACTACGCCGACCGTATCGCGGTTGCCCTCAAAAATCGGGACGACCACCGGCGCCACAGAAACGCCGAACTGCTTTTGCAGCTTGTGCAGCGCCGTATAATAATCCGAATTTTCTTCGTCAATTTTAGAAATATAGAACATGCGCGGCATAGCGTGCGCTTCGCAGCGCTCCCACGCCTTTTCCGTGCCGACGCCGGGGCCGGACTTGCCTGTTGCAATAATCAGGCCGGATTCGGCAACCCGCAGAGCACAGTTGACTTCACTTTCAAAATCGAAAAAGCCCGGCGTATCGAGCAGATTGATCTTGCAGTCACCAAACTCCACCGGCGCCACGGCAGTGGAAATCGAAAACTGGCGCTTGATCTCTTCCGGATCAAAATCACAAACGGTATTGCCGTCCGTTACCTTGCCGACACGATCGGTCACGCCGGCGATATTGAGCAAGCTTTCGACGAGCGAGGTTTTGCCGTCGCCGCCGTGCCCCATCAGACATACATTACGAATCTTATTAACCGGGTAATTGGCCATAGTTGATATACACTCCCCTGCCCTTGCCTTGCTTCGGGCCCTTTGATAACGGGAATTGATCCCTGTTTGTTATTATACACTATTTGCCACCTGCACGCAAGCTATTTTTTGTGCATTTTTAACCCACGGCCTTCTTACGGAGTATACGTAAATTTTTTGAAAATATTTTTGTTTTTCCTGTCACAAAACCGGCACTTGATCCGTTTATATATATGTAAGCTGTTTTGGTACCGAAGAGAAAGGAGCCCGCCATGACACGCGCCTATCTTGCCACTGCCGCCGCTGTTCTGGCACTGGCCTTAGCCGTTTTTTCTGTTATTTCTGTTTTACCTTTTTAACCCCGAGCCTGTCGAAAAGTGCAGCTTGCTGCACTTTTCTATTGGATACGCACTGCCGCGCAAATACTTTTCCAACAAACGAAAACCCGCTGCGGGATGATTTTCCGCAGCGGGTTTTTTCTGTTATTTGAAAGTTAATGGGTCTGCTGGGTGATAATGAATGATGGGACATACCACAACAGCAGATACAGCAGCAAATGCTGCACCGGCAGCGCATCCGCTGCATTCTGGAACACTAAGTAAAAAACGATCAGCATGCCGAAAATACCGGCAAACGCCCCCAGCGTCAGCAGCGAACGCACTGCGCCCGCCAGCTTATCTGCGCAGCGGAGCACCTGCATCAGCGGCCCCGCCCCCTCACGGGTCAGAATCGCAGCCGGAGCATCCCCCCATGCATAGCCGGGATCGAGCAGCCGCTTTACCCCCGCCGGGTCAGGCTGGTCGGCAAAACCGCGGCGCAAATCAAACTCTGTCTCCACCATTGCAGGCGAGATATTGAAATCCTGCACCGCCAACACGGCATTCATATGCATCCGGCGCATCATACGCATGGCCTGATAGGTATGCTTGGTTGTCTGGTAGCGCAGCGTCAGCACACCGGCCAGCGCATCATCCACCACCAGATAGCCACAGACCTGATCGCCCTGTCCCGCATGGATCCGCACGCCCATCTGCACCATAAGCGCCGCAGTGCCAAGAATCACCCGGCTGCTGCCAACTTCACCGGCCACGCCGCCTTCGACCATCCGCACATTGCGTGCGGCCAGTGTAACGCCGTACCGCTCACGCGTCACATCGGTCAGCACGCGGCCCAGCTCCAGACCGGCGGCATCGGCCACCGCCGCCGCGCATGCCAGCACACGGTCATCCGACAGCCGTCCCATATTCTGCAGGGACTCCAGACTGATCGATCCCGCGGGGAACAGGTCGTTCTCACACAGTACAACCTCTTCCGTACCGCGCAGCAGGTTGGCCTGCCGTGCGCCGGCGATCGCCGCCCCGGACGCCAGCAAGCGGCGGGATACGTTTTTATAGCTTGCGCCGAAGGCACACAGCATTCCCAGCGGCGCAGAAACCGACAGCACTGCCGAAAATGCCCAGAAAAACCGCATTGGCTGGCCGCATCCTACGGATGCCACCAATGCAAAAATAATCGATGCTGCCAACGCAATCGGCACATAGATCATCGAGAAACGATCTGCCGCATCCGGGCGTTCCATTTCCGTTAAAAAGGCTTTTTCATCATACAGCGGGCATTTGACCGCCCGGCAGGCATCATCCTCGCTGTCATAGTGGCTGTATACTGCCATGGGCTGCTCTGCCGCACAAACCGCCTGATAAGCGCGCGCCCGTGCAGCACAGCAGTTGCGCTCTTCCCGCAAGGCTGCATACAGCATTAGGATGCTGACCGCCACATACGGCACAGAAACGCCGCCCTGATCGGGAAACACGATCATCGACGCACCGTGCAGCAGCGAAGCCACCACAGCGAACGAAACCAGCGAATTCCGATCCGGCGCACCGTGCAGCAGCTTGTAAAAGCCTTGCCCAAACAGATCCACACCCAAAAACAGCGCTGCAAATTGCAGCAGCAGCAGCACGCCGATGCCCACCGTGGGATTTTCCACCGCATCCACTGCTGCCGGCAGCGGCAGCACCTCAAAACCGGGGGCAACGCTGAGATAAGCCGCAGCAGCCGCCAGCAGCAGCACCAACGTTGCACGGATAGACAGCCCCTGCGCCCGTCGTTTCAGGCCGGACGACGCCTGCGCCGGGTTGCGCAGACGGATCTCTTCCTCTTCCTCCGCCTGTTCGGCCGCAATGCGCGCAGCACGCGCCTGCTTGCGTGTCATGCGCTCCCCACTGGCACCGTCCGGCATGGATGCTTCCGGCGCGGCGGCAGACACTTCTTCTTCCTCGCGTTCTGCCAATTTGGCAGCGCGGCGCGCTTCGCGGGCCGCTGTCTTTTCCTCCGCACGACGGCGGCGTTCCTCTGCCTTGGCCTCCCGTGCGGCGATCCGCACCGCACGGGGATCGACGTCCTCCTCTTCTTCCAAAGCGGACAAATCAGGCACCGGCTCCCGCTCTGTTTCCGGCTCGGGGTGACGCGCCGGGCGTTTTTTCGGCGCAGTGCGCGGCGCCTCCGCTGCCGGCTCTGCCGCCTGCGCAAACTGCGGCTGTTCCCGCACAGGCTGCGGTTCTTCCCGCATAGGAGATACATCCGGTATCGGCTGCGCGGCTTGGCGCGGCTCTGCCGGCACACCGCCCGACACCTCAGCGATGATCGCATCCAGATCGAATTCACCGCTGTCCGGCACATCATTCAGCAGATCCTTCAGCGCGTCCAGATTCATTGTTTCATCTTTTCTGTCCATAGCTTACTGCGTCCCCTCCCTCATCCGTTCTGCGTGCGGCGGCGCACCGCTTCAAACAGCATCACCGCCGCGGCGTTGGATGCGTTCAGTGAATTTACCCGACCGCGCAGCGGGATGCTGACAATATAATCACACTTATCCCGCGTCAGCCGGCTGAGGCCCTGCCCTTCCGAGCCGATGATAATTGCGGCCGGACGGTCAAACGCCGCCTCGTAAAGATCCACCGTGCCATCCGCCTCGGCGCCGAACAGCCATACACCGCGCTCCTTCAGCTCATCGAGCACAGCAGCCAGATTATTCGCCTTGTGCACACCGATATAGGCCAGCGCCCCTGCTGCAGCACGCGCAACCGCCGCCGTCAGTCCAACGGCGCGGCGCTTAGGAATGATAATGCCGTGTGCACCCGCCGTTTCCGCCGAGCGAATGATCGCGCCCAGATTGTGCGGGTCCTCGATTCCGTCGCACACAACGATCAGCGGCGCTTCACCGCGCACTTCCGCCACCCGGAAAATATCCTCCAGCGTGACATACTCCTGCGCCGCGGCCTGCGCAATCACGCCTTGATGGTTACCGGTCGGACTCATATGGTCCAGCTTGCGCCGGTCGCAGGTGACGACCGGCACACCGTGCCGCCGCGCTTCGGCCGTGATGTCACCGATCCGCCCACCTTCTGCTACGAACACCTTATCCACCGTGCGGCCCGCGCGCAGCGTTTCCAACACGGCGTTGCGGCCCTCGATCAGGGTGCCGTCATCCTCCCGCGGGGGACGGCGTCTGTTTCTTTCATAAGCCATGATATTACGCTCCAAAAATCTTCAGATAGTGGTAGTATACCACATGCTATCCTCATTTTTCAACGCCATGCGACTGAAAAGATGAATTTACACGGTTTCCCTCTCGAAGCGCCGCCGCTTTTTGTGAAAAATTTCGAAAACTTTTGGTGTTTTCTGCGACACAGCCACCCCATATGCTGCACCGCAGCAACGGCACCCTCACGCATGCCGCCTGCCCAAAAGCAAAGCGGAACAGCCCGCAGCAGGCGTTCCGCTTTATGATGATTTACAGGGTAGTCTCCCGCCCGTTGATCTGAGCCGATTCCCCTTCCTCTAACGGGATCAGCAGGCATCTCTGCCCGCCGATCCGTTCTGCACGGATCCGGGCGGCGCGCTCCTCCGGCATCCGCAGCTCAATGCGGCCGGCAGCGGTATCCTCCCATGGCGGGATATCCCCCTCTGCCTCCACGCGGTCTGCTGCCTGCTGCGCCAGCTCCTGCTGCAAAACCGCAACCTTCTGCTCCAGCGCTGCTGTATGGGCACGCGCCGTCCCTTCCTCGACCAGACGGCTGTCCAGCACATTGTGCGCGGCGGGCGGCACATCACCGAACACCTGCGCATACGTTTTACCCAGCTGCTCACGCACCGCATCCGATACTTCCGCTTCCTCCGCCAAATCTGCCATGGCTTCGGCCGTCAGGCTGACCGGCGGCAGGCTGGGATCCTCCTCCCGCTCGGCCACCATGGCACTGATTGTCTTCTGCATTTGGAAAAACGCCGCATCCGCCTGCTCGGTATCCTCTCCGAACGCACTTTTGACCACACTTTGAAACGCCTGCTTATCCTCTGCCGCTGTGCGCTGCGACACGCATCCCAGCACGTTTTCCACCAGCTCCGGATGCGAGCTGCGGCCGGTGCGGACATAGTACATCACTGCATTGACATCGCTGCTGCGGCCGCTGAACGCCGGGTAAACAAACCCCAGATCCGGCTTCCCTACCACCCAGTCGCGTTCACGGGCGCCGATGCGGTTCTCCTCCTCGCAGTAACCCAGCGCGGGCTTGGCCAGATCGACCGGGCAGACCGCGCACAACAGGTATTCGTAAATCTCTTCAGACTCCTCCTGCTCCTCCCCCGAGGTGGCTTTGGCAGGTACATCGTACACATCGTGATAAACCAGAATGAGATAGTTGCCCGGATAGGCATACTCCGCAATGACCTGCTCATACAGCCGGTCCAGCAGCTCTTCATTCGCCAGCTTGCTGCCTTTGAGCATCAACAGGTACTTCTGGCGTTCCGCCGCCTGCTCGGTGCGTGCAAACTCCAGCTCAAGCAGGTTGCCGCCCAGCGTACCGGACAGCGTTTTCTTCGCAATCTCTAAGTACTTGTAAAACTCATCCTCTTCCAGCTCGGAAAACGGTTCGCTGAACTTCAGCACGACCTGTTTACCGCTGTTGACATAACAGCCGCACAGCCGCCCAAAGGTACATTCGGTTTTCTTCAGGCGGCGGCGCAGCTCGAGCACATCGCCTTTTGTGATATTCATGCTTGGTTCTCTCCTGTCCGGTTTTAACTGATCGCACCGCCGCCGGGCGGTGTTGCTTTTAGTATACGGCATACGCCGCGCCCTGTGCAAGCAAAGATTATTCCCGCCTGCCGTAATGTATGCCCCCATCGTCCACCGACGGTTTCAGCCCCTCCCTGCGGAGCAGGAAGGGGCTGAAGGCGTTCGGTTTCTGTCGGTTATTCAAGATAAGGCGCCGGGCTGTCGATCCGCACGGTACGCGCCTGCTCATCCCAAACCACGGCAAAATCCATTGCCGCCGCCAGATCGCGTAGCTTGAAGAAATTGTTGCCGGCAATCTGGTAGGCTGTCAGTTCCAACGGCTGCCCACTCCGGCAGACTGCTGCCGTCGTCAGCGACGCTTGCGCCGGTGCCACAAACGCGCTGTTTTCCCCGCCGACCGGCGTATACGGCTGTCCCTCGATCAGGTCGATGCGCTGCTGCGCGCCGTCCCACTTTACCTCGAACTGCGCCTTTGTACCGGAAAGCACTGCCGCCAAATCGCGCAGCCGGAAATAATTGTCCCCGTTAATCTTATACACAGCGATCTGTACCGGTTTGCCATCCAGCATAATACGGTCCTCCGAGGCCACGGCTTTGGGATTGGTCAATGTGCGCAGCGCTGCGACCGTATCGCCCATCGTGCCCGAGACGCTCTTGCAGACAGAGGAATACTTCCAGAAAGAATACCACTGTTTTTCCATGCCCGCCGCAAAATCGCTCAGGCCTTTCTCCAGCTCCTCCGGCGTGACCGATTTGCCGTTCAGCGTGCAGATATGCACGCCGTAGGAACCGTCCGGGTATTCGCCGATCGCATCCTGATAGGTCAGCGCGGCAGTCATCCGATCTCCCTGCTTAGTATAATAGGTCACCGTACCGCCATTCATTACCCCGTGCCCATCGACCAGATACGCCTTATCCGCGCCGACATACAGCAGCGTAGAAGGCGATAAATCCGTACTGAAATTGCTGACGTTTTGCGGGATCTCCAGATTTCTCAGCCCGTTATCATAGGTGTACAGCCACTGACCTTCCATTCCGGCGCTGCAATACAGCTCCGGGATCTCATCTCCGTCAAAATCAATCAGCCGGGCAAGCGACAGCCCCGTCCACATGCTGTTCAGCACTGCATCCGAAGCGACCGCTGCTTTTCCATATGTATTTTGCAGACGCATAATTTCATCCCGGTACGCCTTGGCGCCTTGCGGTGATAAATCACCCACCGAATCCGCTGCCCCCGCAGCGGACACCATGCAGGCGCCGGCCAGAGCCGCGCACAGCCATTGTTTCGCTTTCATGTGTTCATATCCTCCTTCTCATTGACCTTATTCACAATATAGCACCCTTTTGCCGGCATTACAAGCTTTTTCCTGCATTGCAGCCCTTTTCCCAGTATTACATCTGCCATCTGCATACAGCAAAACCGGCCGCCGTATCAACGGCGGCCGGTTGCAGCATCAATCAGTTAGGCCTTCGCCAATTCCTTTACGCGCGCCTGCGCAGCAGCCAGACGGGCAATCGGAACACGGAAGGGCGAGCAGGAAACATAGTTCAAACCGACATTGTGGCAGAACTCAACCGAAGACAGGTCGCCGCCATGCTCACCACAGATGCCCAGCTTGATTTCCGGACGGGTGCGGCGGCCTTCCGCTACAGCAAAGCGGATCAGCTTGCCGACGCCGGACTGGTCCAGACGGGCAAACGGGTCGGACTCCAGAATCTTTTTATCAAAGTAGGTCTCCAGAATGCGGCCCACGTCATCACGGGAGAAGCCATAGGTCATCTGGGTCAGGTCGTTGGTGCCGAAGGAGAAGAACTCCGCTTCGCGTGCGATCTCATTCGCGGTGACCGCTGCACGCGGGGTCTCGATCATGGTGCCGACCATATACTTCATCTTCAGGCCGGAAGCCTCGATCAGCTCATCTGCCTTGGCCTTGATGACCTTCTTGACAAAGCGCAGCTCATTGATCTCGGATACCAGCGGTACCATGATCTCCGGGGTGATCTTCAGGCCGTCTTCCTTCCAGACGTTGATCGCCGCAGAAATGATCGCCTCGGTCTGCATCTCGGCGATTTCCGGATACAGAACGTCAAGACGGCAGCCGCGGGTGCCGAGCATCGGGTTAAACTCATGCAGATCCTCTACCTTAGCACGGAGCTTATCATAGGAAATGCCCATTTCGTCCGCCAGCTCGCGGATCTCGTCATCCTCCTGCGGGAGGAACTCATGCAGCGGGGGATCAAGCAGACGGATGGTAACCGGCAGGCCGCCCATCGCGCGGTAGATGCCCTCAAAATCGCTGCGCTGCATCGGCAGGATCTTGGCGAGCGCCGCCTTGCGCTGCTCCACCGTATCGGAAACGATCATCTCACGAACCGCCTTGATGCGTGCCGGCTCAAAGAACATATGCTCGGTACGGCACAGGCCGATGCCCTCCGCGCCGAACTTACGCGCCTGCGTTGCATCGCGCGGGGTATCGCCGTTGGTGCGGACCTTGAGCGTGCGGATCTCATCCGCCCAACCCATAAAGCGGCCGAAGTCGCCGGTCAGCTCCGCATCCTGCGTTGCGATCTGACCCAGATATACATTGCCGGTCGAGCCGTCGAGCGAGAGGAAATCACCCTCATGCACTACGGTGCCGTCAGCAAAGGTAAGCGTTTTATTCTCTTCCGAAACCTTGATGCCGTTAACGCCCGCCACACAGCAGGTACCCATGCCGCGCGCCACAACCGCCGCGTGCGAGGTCATGCCGCCGCGCGCCGTCATGATACCCTCGGACACTGCCATGCCGTCGATATCCTCCGGAGAGGTCTCCTGACGAACCAGAACGACCTTAAGACCGGTCTTGTGGGCTGCCGCAGCCTCTGCTGCGGTAAAGTAAACTGCACCGCACGCCGCACCGGGGGATGCCGGCAGGCCGGTGGTGATCGGCGTTGCTGCCTCCAGCGCAGCCGGAACAAAGGTCGGATGGAGAAGTGCGTCGAGCTGCTTCGGCTCGACCTTCATGATCGCCTGCTCCTTGGTGCAGACGCCCTCATCCACCAAATCGACCGCCACCTTGAGCGCAGCCTGCGCGGTGCGCTTTCCGTTGCGGGTCTGCAGCATGTAGAGCTTGCCGTTTTCAATCGTAAACTCCATATCCTGCATATCGCCGTAGTGCTGCTCCAAACGGGAAGAAATATCCACAAACTGCTGATAAACCTCCGGCATGGTATCCGCCAGCGCGGAAATCGGCTGCGGGGTGCGGATACCGGCTACGACGTCCTCGCCCTGCGCGTTCATCAGGAACTCGCCGTACAGCTTCTTTTCGCCGGTTGCCGGGTTGCGGGTAAAGGCAACGCCCGTGCCCGAGGTATCGCCCATATTGCCGAATACCATGGACTGCACGTTGACCGCCGTACCCCAAGAGTGCGGGATATCGTTCATGCGGCGATAGGTGTTGGCGCGCGGGTTATCCCACGAACGGAATACTGCACGAACCGCCTCCATCAGCTGCTTCTTGGGATCCTGCGGGAAATCTTCGCCGAGGGACTTCTTGTAATGATCCTTAAACAGGACGATCAGCTCGGACATATCATCCGCGTCCAGTTCGTTATCCATCTTAACGCCCTTTTTCTCCTTGACCTGATCGATAAAGGTTTCGAAGGTGGACTTGGGCAGCTCCATAACAACGTCCGAGAACATCTGGATGAAGCGGCGGTAGCTGTCGCGCGCAAAGCGCGGATTATTCGTCAGCCCTGCGACGGCCTCGCAGATCTCGTCGTTCATGCCGAGGTTCAGGATGGTATCCATCATGCCGGGCATGGATGCGCGCGCGCCCGAACGCACGGACACCAAAAGCGGCTTAACCGGATCGCCCAGCGTTTTGCCGGTGATTTTTTCCAATTTATCGAGGTACTCAAGGATCTGATCCTGAATATCGGGATAGATCGTCTTGCCATCCTCATAATACCGGGTGCAGGCCTCCGTGGTAATAGTGAAGCCCTGCGGTACCGGCATGCCGAGACCGGTCATTTCTGCCAGGTTCGCGCCCTTACCGCCGAGCAGCTCACGCATGGAGCCATTGCCTTCCGGGAACATGTAAACATACTTCTTCATTTGGGTCTTCCTCCGTTTCGTTTGGTGCTCTCTCTTAATCACACACTTCAATCACGCAAGGCTATTATATCACGTCCCCTGCACGCTGTTCCATTGTTGGATTTCACCGATTTGCCAAAGATACATTGTGCAAATTGCCGAACACCACACCATTCTGCGCAATATTTTATCTTTTCTTTGCTGTTTTTTCATCAAAATAAGCCTTTTTTATTGCAAAAAATTTATCTTTTCTATCGCTTTGCGCCATTTCATGCGCAATTTGTGAAAGCCTTACTGCACGCTGTCAAAATTTCATTTTCGATCCGACTCTGCACAATTTCCTGCAAAAGGAAAGACAGCCATGCAGAACGAATCTTTTCCCTTTCGCATGCACAAAGCACCGCAAAAGAAAAAAGACCGGGACATATGTCCCGGTCTCAAACCCTCATTTAGGGCCATCTTTCGTCAAACGCGACGACAAAAAATGATAAGGAAAACTTGGTTTTCCCTTGCTGCCGGGCCTACCTCAGGCTGCATGCGGCAGACCGCCGACTGCTTTGGACTGCATACCGGATACGAATACCCCCAACGCCGGAACGCCCTGATAGCTCGTTTCATACATCTGAACCGAATACAGATATCCCGCAGACGAAGTAAACGCACCGTCCGAAAACTGATAAAACGTATTTTCATTAAGCGCCGCATAATACAGCAGCAGCTGGCGGGTGCCATCCGTCAAATCTGATTGCCGGTAGTAAAAACAATGGGTACCGCGGTCGCGTGTCATCCCCAGCAGCGGCGCTCCGGTTACCACACCAAAATCCGGCACCGGATACAGCCGCTCATAGCACCCGCCGGCATCCGGCAGGTGGGCGGCAGCGTACTGCGCCGGCGTCACGGCCGTGCCGTGCTCCAGCTCCTGTACCGCTGATACCGGCACCGAAAAGGACGGCGAGCCGCTGTCCCGGCTGCTGACCGTGATCCCCACCAGCCGCCCGCGGCTGTCCAGCAGGGCGCCGCCCGAGTTTCCGCTGATCACCACCGCGGTGCTTTCGATCAGCGGATAGAGATACTCTGTGTTTTTCGGATTGGTCACACACCCCTCGGTCACCTTGGCAGCACCGCCGCCGGGATAGCCAAGCGCATAAACCGTTTCACCCGCCTGCGGCAGCGGTGCCAGTTCCAGATAAGGCAGATTGCTGCCCACAACCCGGATATAGGCAATATCACGCGCGGCATCCAAATCGTAAATGCCAACCTCACGCTTGACGCCGTCCGGCATTTCCGCAACCAGACGTTTGACACCGTTAACCAAATGGCCGCAGGTCACCGCATCTCCCTGCGGGGACAATATCACGCCGCTTCCCATTCCGAGCACACGCCCCTGTGCATCATATGCGCTCAGCTTGCACACCGCCGGCAGGCAGCGGGCGCGGATATCCGCTGCGGTCAGCGCCGCAGCAGACAGCTCTACGGTCTGCCGCAGCGCCGGATCTGCCATGCGGGTGAGGATAGCGGCCGCTTCGCTGCGCTGAATCGTGCTGTCAGGCTGAAACCGTCCGCCATTTGACCCGGTCAGCACACCTGCGCGGTACAGGTGATAGACCGCAGCCGCATAGGGGGCCGATGACGGGACATCCGGTATCTCTCCGTTTGCAATTTCATTTTTTTCCGTCAACGCCTCCGCCGGCAAGGCATTGGCCAATATCTCTGCAAACACCGCACGGGAAGCCGGCGCTTCATAATCCGTGCGCTCCGCTGCAAGGATCCCGTTTTGCAGTGCATAATTCACATAAGGACGATACCATGGCTGCGCAGAAGCAAACGAAGCGCTGCCTGTGACATAAATACTGTGCAGACAGGCTGCCAGCTTGATCGTTTCCGCCACTGTAAGCGGGCTGTTTGGCGCAAAGGCCGATGGGGTCTTGCCGTCGATCAGGCCATATTCCACCCCCGCGCGAACATTTACCGCGAACCAGTCGCTCTCCTTTACATCAGTAAACTGCCCCGGTGTATACGATGCCTGTGCTGTAAAATTTTCATATCCCGCCAGCGCAGCCGGCATCATACCGGACAGCAGCAGCACCGTCAGCAGCAGGCTGAGCAGTCTTTTTTTCACAGAATGATCCCTCCGTCCTATCATGATCCGTCGGGCTTCCGCAGCCCGGTTTTCCTACCTTTTCGCTTCGGTTTATGCGTGACCGCCCTGATACGCTGCAACGATCTCGCCGATATACATCGCATGATAATCCTGATCGTCATACCACTTGTCCAGCGTTTCCTGCTGCAAAATGTCCTCGGGCGGAATCTCCGTGCAGCAGCGCTTGCGGCAGACCAGTACCAGCTCAGCCTCCTCAAAGGTGGGCTGCCCATCCACAAACACCGGCGTCAAACCACTGTCATGCATTTTATCCATCTCTCGCCCGGACTTGCTGCCCAGCAGGTTGAGCGCATCCCGATGACCTTCCCGCAGGAACGTAAGGGTAAAATACGCGTTGTCATCCACAAACGCCTTGGTGTAGCGGCTGTGGCGGATATAGCAGGTTACTGCGGGTTTGCCCCAGATGACACCGACGCCGCCCCAGCTTGCCGTCATCGTATTCCACCGATCCTCCGCACCGGCGGAAATCAGCATCCACTGCTTGCCGATCAGTTCAAACGGATTGAAGGACTGTTCTGCAATGTTGATTTTGGTAAAAGCCATAGAAAAAACCTCCTGCAAAAAATAAACATAAAACATGTGAGGGATGCTTCCCTGCATGGTGCCGCTCTCTGTGGCGGAAGGGCCGTTTTATTCCAAGCGGTCGTTCCGCCGCAGCTTCATCTCCTGCCAATCCTCACGGGAAATGAGGATCTGCCGCGGCTTGGAGCCTTCAAACGGGCCGATGATGCCCCGCTCCTCGATCTGGTCGATGATGCGGGCGGCACGCGAATAGCCGAGCTTCAAGCGGCGCTGCAGCATCGAAGTAGATGCCTGACGGCATTCCATGATCACGTCGATCGCCTCTTCGATCATTTCATCCTCATCCTCACCCGGATCGCCGGACGAGCCGCCCTTACCGTCGACCTGCTCGGCCTGCCGCTCGATGTGCTCCAGGATCTCCTCATTATATTCCGCTGTGCTTGTCTGCTTGATATGGGAAATGACCGATTCGATCTCATCCGATGAGATAAAGCAGCCCTGCACACGGGTGGGCTTACCCTCTCCCAGCGGCGCATACAGCATATCGCCCTTGCCGATCAGCTTTTCCGCACCGGTGGTATCCAGAATGATGCGGCTTTCGATCTGGCTGGCAACCGCAAACGCGATGCGCGACGGAATATTGGCTTTCATAATACCGGTGATAACATCCGCCGAAGGACGCTGGGTCGCCACGACCAGATGCATACCTGCAGCGCGCGCCTTCTGTGCGATACGGCAGATCGAGGTTTCGACCTCCTTCGCGGCCACCATCATCAGGTCGGCCAGCTCGTCGATTACAATAACGATCTGCGGCAACACCTGATACTGCTCCGGCGTGCCCTCTTCCTCCTGCTCCGCCTTAGCCCGTTCGGCCCGCATCAGATCATTGTATCCGACCAGATTGCGTACCTGATGATCGGCAAACAGCTTATAGCGGCGTTCCATCTCGCCCACCGCCCAGTTGAGCGCACCCGCCGCCTTTTTGGGATCGGTGACGACCGGGATGAGCAGATGCGGGATGCCGTTGTAATTGCCCAGCTCGACCATTTTCGGATCGACCATGATCAGGCGGACTTCCTCCGGCGTGGACTTATACAACAGCGAAATCAACATAGAGTTGATGCACACGGATTTGCCTGAGCCGGTGGTACCGGCGATCAGCATATGCGGCATTTTGGCAATATCGCCGATGACCGGCTTGCCGGTAATATCCTTGCCCACGGCAAAGGACAGGCGGCTGCGTGCATTTGTAAAGGCCGGTGCACCGATACATTCGCGGATGAACACCGTGTTGACCGCCTTGTTCGGCACCTCGATACCGACCGCGACCTTATCCGGAATAGGCGCAATGCGCACCGATACTGCCCCAAGCGACAGCGCGATATCATCCGACAGTGCAGTAATCCGTGAGATCTTGATGCCGCGCGGGATCGACAGTTCAAACCGCGTGACCGACGGGCCGCGCACGATACCGATGATCTGCGCGTCGATATTGAAGGACACCAGCGTATCGATCAGGCGTTCGGAATTTTCCTTCAGCTCGTGCTCTGCACCGGCCATCGAAGTATGCTTCCCCTGCCCCAGCAGATCAATCGGGGGATAGTCATACACCGGCACCGGCGCCTTCTGGCTTTCATCCATCTGGTCGTTCAGCGCCGCCTGTTCATCCTCGCTTATTTTTTCCGGTTTTTTCGGTTTGGCCGGCGCTTCTGCCGACGCTTCCTCTTCCTCCGGTTTATTTTCCACCAGATCCAGAATGCTGACCTGTTCCCCGGTCGTCTGCTCCCGCAGGGAACGCAGATATTCATCCGGTGCCATCGGTTTGCCGTTCAGGCGATGTGGATGCTGCTCTGCTTCCTCCCCCGGTTTATCCTCGCCGGGCGGCTCGGTATCGATCGGGATATCGATCTCCGCTTTCCGGCGGGCGCTGCGGCGCTCCTCCCGCTTTTGCGCATGAGCGGCGGCTGCTTCATGCACATTGGGCAGCTTGGCAGGCGCTTCGTAGCGCGCCCGCTCTGCTTCGTCTTCATACTCATACGCAGGGGGACGGAACATCTCGAGCAGTGCTTCCGGGGTGATGCGGCATGCACCCAGCACCGCGGCAACTGCCAGCACCAGCAAAATGATCAGCGCACCGACCGAGGACAATGCCCATTCCAGCACCAGATACAGCCCACCGGACAGTAAGCCGCCCGCTTCCCCCTTCATGCCGGCAGATAATAAGCCGGAAAGCGTTTTCATCGAAAAATCATACTGATTGGCACACATAAAGGCATGGAAGATACTGCCGACCAGCACAGGCAGCGCTATCATACAGGCACTGCGCAGACGCACCGGCCCTTTCTGCCGTGCAAACAGCAGACCCGCCAGCGCCAGCAGTGCAAACGGCAGCACATAGCTGCCGCGGCCGATCAGCGCACCGACCCCGCGATGCAGCCAGTTGAGGACTGCACCATCGACCGGCAGCAGCGCCAACAGG
Organism: Agathobaculum desmolans ATCC 43058; assembly: GCF_000701665.1. GTDB lineage: Bacteria > Bacillota > Clostridia > Oscillospirales > Butyricicoccaceae > Agathobaculum > Agathobaculum desmolans. The sequence continues at coordinate 84,463 of NZ_JNJN01000001.1, forward strand.
CACAGCAGCCCCAGTACCGCCCAAACCGCACCCCAAGCCGCACGTGACAGCAGCGGCTCCGGCTCCGGCGCACGGCGCGCCGGCTGCTTGCCCCGCGGCGCAGTTTTTTTAGTTGTGGTTTTCCTTGCAGCCACAGCAAATGACCCTCATTTCCTTTTTCTTTTCCTTTGCACAGGCAGCCGCCCATCACAGGCGGCTGTCCGTACATCAAACCATTTTGATCAAGCTTGCTACGATCGTAATCGTACCGATCAGCGCACAGTACACCACGAACGGGCGGAAATTGCCGCGTTTCGAGACAAATTTCACCATACGGATCGCCGCCAGACCGGCAATCATCGCTACCAGGATGCCGACGATGTAGCATGCAACCGAAACATCACCCATTGTTGCAGGATCGCGGATCACATCGACCAGCTCCAGCAGATTGGCGCCCAGAATGACCGGCAACGACATGATAAAGGCAAAGCGCACAGAAAAATCACGCGAAAAGCCGCGGAACAGGCCGGTGCAGATCGTAGTGCCCGAACGGGACAGGCCGGGCAGCACCGCAAAGCACTGGCCGATACCGACGATCAGCGCGTCCAGCCATGTAGCGTTTTCCTCGGTCTTATGTTTTTTCGGCGCTTTTTCGGACAGGAACAGCACCGCTGCCGTCAGCAGCAGCATCAGACCCACGAGCAGCGGCGAGGAAAACGCATTTTCCAGCGTGCCCTTGACCGGCAGGATCGCAAACATCGGCAGGATCGTGATGAGCAGCATCACGATAAACCGGCGGTAAGGATGCCCGTTGATCTTGAAGCCATCCTTCACCCATCCGAAAAATTCAAAGAACAATTCCTTGATATCCTTCCAAAATGCAACGACCACACTCAGCAGTGTGCCGAAGTGCAGCAGCACATTAAACAGCATATAATTGGTTTCCACCCCGTCGCCAAACAGGGTCTGCGCCAGTACCAGATGGCCGGACGAGGATACAGGCAAAAACTCAGTCAGGCCTTGAACCAAGCCCAGCAATGCAGCAAACCATAAACTCATTCTGTTGATCTCCTTTTCCGCGGAACGATTTTTGCATACAGATTTATTATAGCATATGAAACGGACAGATACTACTGTTTTTTGGTAAAACGCGATCCGTCCGCCACCGTTTATCCGTTTTCCGCCAGAATCCGGTCGATCGCCGCTGCGACACCGTCCTGCGCATTGGTCAGGGTGACACGGCGGCACAGCGCCTTGACTTCTTCGGTGGCATTGCCCATTGCGATCGGCAGCGCGACAGCACGCAGCATTTCAAGATCATTTTCACTGTCGCCGATCGCGGCCGCATGACGGAGATCCGTATCCAGCTCCCGGCACAGCAGCCCCAGCGCAGTTCCCTTATCCGCCGCGGGCGTGATGACCTCGAGGTTGTCCGCCGCTGAGCTCATCACCCGCACGCCGGGAATTGCCGTGAGCTGCCTGCGCGCATTTTGCAGCATCACCGTATCCCGGCTGCGGACAAATATCTTATCCACCGAAATGTGGCCGGCCGCAATATGTTCCGCCACGGACGGCACCACTTTTTTTACCGCTAAATATCCCTCGTTCGACTTGTACTTCCCGAACTCCATATCGTCATACGGGGTGATCAGCAGGGTTTCGCCCACGTAGATCATTGCCGTCATGCCGATGCGCTCTACCACTGCTGCGGCACGCACCGCTGCCTCCCACGGCATGGACATCCGCATCGTGCACTGCCCGCGCGATACGCTCGAGATCGTCGCCCCGCCCGACGTTACCATCAAATCATCCGCACCGAGCTGTCGGGCGAAGTCGCTCGCTTCCCCGCAGATGCGGCCGGTCGAGATCACCACATGGATGCCCGCCTCGCGCGCCCGGCGCACTGCGTCCCGGGTCACATCGGTCACGGTATTTTCCGGCGTGAGCGTTGTTCCATCCAGATCAAGTGCGATCAGTTCAATTTTTTGCATGGTCATTCCCCCTTGGGCCGTTTTTTGTTCCTATTCAGCATACCGCACTGGACAATAAATTGCAAGCGGGCAAAAATCGAACATTTGTTCTTGACTTTATCCCGTATTCCGGCTATTCTTTGCATCACAGGAAAGGAGGAGATGCCATTGTGCGCAGAAAAAACCATCCGGAGGATCTGATCCGGATGCTGTACGAGATCGCGGACGATGCGGAAGCACCGGCAAACAGCCGGCTGACCGCGATCCGCGAGATCCTCGATCGGACGGTCGGCAAGGGGACGATGCTGGACGACAGCGAAGCGGAAAGCGGCCCGGTCGAAATCGTATTTCGGATCGTCGACGATACGAATTCCCCATAACACGCAGGCAGGCCGCGTTTATCCAATCCGACACGTTCGAAACGCTGTTCGGCGGCGCTGCCGGCGGCGGCAAAAGCCACGGCCAGCTGTTGGACGCACTGCGCTTTGCCGTAACCTATCCCGGCTCGCGGCAGCTCATGCTGCGGCGCACCATGCCCGAGCTGGAGCGCTCACTCGTTCCCGCCGCGCTGCGGCTGTATCCGCGGTGCATCGCCACGTATAAGGTCAGTGAGCACCGCTGGGAATTTTCCAACCGCTCCACACTGGAATTTGGCTACTGCGATGCGGAAAGCGACGTGACCCGCTATCAGTCCGCCGAGTACGATGTCATCCGCTTTGACGAGCTGACCCATTTTACGGAAAGCCAGTTCACTTATCTGCTCTCCCGCATCCGCGGAGCAAACAGCTATCCCAAGCAGGTCAAGGCCACGACCAATCCCGGCGGTGTTGGACATCAATGGGTCAAAAGCCGTTACATTGATCCCGCACCACCGAACACGGTATGGGAAAAGAACGGCACCAGCCGCCTGTTTCTGCCCGCCAAGCTGACGGACAATCCATTTTTGCAGCAGGCGGACAAAAACTACCAGAAGCGGCTGCAGCTGCTTACACCGCATGACCGCCGCGCCCTGCTCGACGGTGTTTGGGAGCTGGACGAGGGACGGTATTTCCGCGAATTTTCCACCGCCCTGCACGTTACGCCGCCCCATCCCATCCCCCGCGGCTGGCGGCGGTTCCTGACGATCGACTACGGTCTGGACATGCTCGCCGCGCTGTGGATCGCACAAAGCCCGGATGGATACAGTGTAGTATACCGTGAGCTCTATCAGCCGGGACTGATCATTTCCGAAGCAGCGGCGGCAATCCAAAACTGCGAGCTGTCCGGCGAACAGATCGACTGCCGTCTGGCGCCGCCCGACCTGTGGAACCGGCGGCAGGAAACCGGCAAAAGCGCGGTGGAGCTGTTTGCAGACTGCGGCCTGCTGTTCGACAAGAGCAGCAACGAGCGTGTGGCCGGGTGGCTGGCGCTGCATGAGCTGCTTGCACCACGCAAGGATCTGTTCGGCACGGTTCGCCCCCGCCTGACGATTTTTGATACCTGCCGCAACCTGATCCGCACGCTGCCCGCCTTGCAGCATGACAGCCGCAATCCGTCCGATACGGCGAACACACCGCACGAACTGACCCACGCGCCTGATGCGCTGCGCGGCTATGCAGCCACCATCTACGAGCCGCCTGCACCCGTGCAGCCGACCACGTATGACTGCGAGATAGGCGAGTTTTTGAGGTATTGAAACGAATGGAGAATGTTCGCCGCCGCATGCTCCGCTCTGCATTCTCAATTCTCCATTTCAGAAAGGGAGGAATCTATGGAAGTATTATTTTATTGTATCGGCGCCGCCCTGCTGGTGCTGACCGGCGCGGTCGCATCCGGCGGGCTGCGGCTGCCGCAGCGGCAGCCCAAAGCCGGCACCGCATCCCCGCAGCCGCCGGACGATGCGCTCAGCCGCGATCTGGCAGCGCTGATGGCATATGGACGAGAGGAGGACGAGCATGCGGTTTGACCCCTCACCGGCGGCCATTTGGAAAAAGTACGAGCGCGACCGCGACTATAAGCGCTCGATCGGGCTGTATGACCGGGTGCGCCGCAACGAAGCCTTTTATCTGGGGCGGCAGTGGGAAGGGCTGCGGGTACAGTCGCTCGACCCGCTGATCTTCAATGTACTGCGCCGCTGTGTCAACCTGTTTGTCTCCATGCTGGTCTCGGATGACATTGCCGTGCGCGCCCAGCCGTTCGATATGGATACTGAAGGACGGCACACTGCCCGTGTACTCGAGCGTGCGTTTGCGTCGGCAATCGAACGGTCGGGGGTAAAAGCGCTCGGACGGCCGCTGCTCAAAAACGCCTGTGTGGACGGCGACGCCTGCTTTTACATCCACTTTGATCCCGCAGTGGAAACCGGACAGGCTGTTAAGGGGGATCTGGCGGTCGAGCTGATCGACTCGGTCAACCTTTGCTTCGGCAATCCGGCCTGCGACGAGGTACAGCGCCAGCCTTACCTTATCATCGCCATGCGCCGCGACGCGGATGAGGTCCGCGCGGAAGCCAAGGCGAACGGCATGACCGCCGCCGAGCTCGAAGCGATCGTACCCGATGATGACGGCACCTCACTGCGGTACCGTGCAAACGGAACCGAGGAGCGCGTGACCGTACTGCTGCACATGCGGCGTGTGGACGGCGGCATCGCCTTTTGCAAAACCACCCGCACTGCCACTGTGATGCGTGAAAAAACACTGCCCTACCGCCTGTATCCGGTAACCCATCTGTGCTGGAACCGCGTACGCGGCTCGTGCCACGGGGAAAGCCCGCTGACCGAGGCCATTCCCAACCAGATTGCGATCAACAAGCTGTATTCCATGTATGTGCAGTGCATCAAGCAGGTGGCTTTCCCCAAAATCGTTTACGATATGACCCGTTTCCCGGATGGATGGTCCAACGATGTGGGCAAGGCAGTCGCCATGCGCGGCAACCCGAACGAGGCCGTTGCCGCTGCGTTCAAAGCGCCGGATATCTCCGCGCAGGTGCTCGGTCTGCTGAAACAGATGATGACCGATACAGCCGAACTGATGGGCGCGTCTGAAGCCGCGCTCGGTACGGTACGGCCGGACAATACCTCCGCTATCGTGGCGGTGCAGAACGCCACCGCCGCCCCGCTCGAGCTGACCAAAATGGCTTTTTACCGGTTTACCGAGGAATGGGCGCGTATTTTCCTCGACTTGATGGGCGTGCACTACGGGGTGCGCACCATTGTAGTGCCCGATGAGGACGGCGGCGAACCGCAGCGGCAGTCCTTCGACTTTTCTACCTTAGCCGGTCAGGATATGCGGCTGCAGGTGGATGTCGGCGCAGCAAGCTACTGGTCGGAAACCATGCAGACCATGACCAACGACCATCTGCTCGAAAGCGGCGTGATCACCGATCCGTTGGTTTATCTGGAACACGTGCCTGACCATCAGGTGCGCGGCAAACACGAATTGCTGCACGCACTCCGCGTACAGCGACAGCAGCAAAAGGAGGAACAAACACATGCAGAACAAACACAAGCTGAACACTGAAGCTCAGCCGTCCGCCGTACCGGACACACTGCCGGCCGATCCGTTCACAGCGCCGCAGGCAAATGCTCCGGCAGCGGCACAGGCCGCAGCCGGGGAAGCGCCCCGCTATCCCGTGCCGGTGGACGGTCAGACCGTTGAACTGACACTGGAGGAGCTGATCGAGGCCGCCAGTCTCGGGCTTTCCAAGCAGAACGCCTACGTACGGCGCAACCGTGCGGCAGCCGGTATGCCGAACGGGCAGATCTATGCCGCGTTTGTTGAGGAATACCCCGAGGTCAAGCCCGAGGACATCCCGCCCGAGGTATGGGACTGGGCACAGCGCGAAGGCTCGCTGGTTTCCGCCTACCGCAAGTGGGAGCTGCTGACCCTGAAGGACGAGCTGGCGGCACTGGAAATGAACCAGAAAAACCGCCGCGCTGCCGTCGGTCCGGCACAGTCGGACGGCGAGGCCACCGGTGTCGATCCGGTAACGCTGGCGCTGCTCGGCCGATAAGCACAATGGAAAATGCAGAATAGAGAATGGACTCGATGATCCACAGAGCCCGCGCTCCATTCCGCCCGACAATTCTCATTCTACTGTCTCAATTTTCTAAAGGAGGTTTTCTTTATGGCTATCAATCTTGCGACCAAATATTCCGACCAGATCGCAGAGGTGTTCACCCGCGCATCCTTTATCAAGGGCAAAACCGCCGAAACCTTTGATCTGACAGGCGTCAAGACCCTTAAGGTATACACGCCGATCACGGTGGAGGAAGTCGACTACGACCGTGACGGCGGACTGAAGCGCTACGGCGATGTCACCGAAATGCAGGACGTGGTGCAGGAGCTGACCATGACGCAGGACAAGGCGTTTACACTGACCATCGACAAGGGCAACAATCTGGATCAGAACCTTGTCAAAAACGCCGCAGATATGCTGCGGCTCCAGCTAAACGAAAAATCCACCCCCGCAGCAGACAAATACGCTTTCCGCCGTTTTGTCACCATGGCCGGTACCATTGCAGAAAGCGAAAAGCCGACCAAGAGCACCATCATCTCCAAAATTGCGGACGCTTCGCAGGCGCTGGACGACGCGCTGGTGCCGGACGACAACCGTTATCTCTATCTGACAAGCGAAATGTACAAGCTGGTCTGCACCTCGGATGAATTTGCAGGCGTGGATGTGCTGGCGCGTCAGTCGATCGCCAAGGGCGTATGCGGCGAGGTTTTCGGTATGAATGTTGTGCGCGTACCCAAGTCCTATCTGCCGGAAAACGTCTACTTTCTGGTGGCGCACAAGGATGCGGTGCTCATGCCCTACAAAATCGCAGATGCCAAGGTGCACGAAGACCCTGTCGGCGTATCCGGTGCGCTGATCGAAGGCCGTCACTATTATGATGCCTATGTACTGGGCGCCAAGTGCGGCGGCGTATACGCACTGACCGCGACCGGCGCACGCACCGCCGCGCCGACGGTTTCCGGCAATAAGATCACCGGTGCCGGCACGATCCGCTATACGCTGGATGGCTCAGACCCGCGCTACTCGGATTCGGCCAAGGATTATGTTGCCGAAACCACGCTGACGGCTGAACCGGGCTGCAAGATCCGCGCGTTTGCTGCGGAGGACAGCAAATACCCCTCTTCCGTCGCAGAAGGATAACAAAAAAAGCCGCCCATAGGGCGGCATAGCACAGGTGTCCGGCCTGACAAAAGCGCAGATTCCATACATCCTCAAAGCCGGTCGATATACCGCTTGGCCTCTAACAGGCTCCAGCCGGTTTGCTCCCGCAGGCGCTTGACCGCCTCTGCATCCTGACCGCTCTGCTTGCGCAGAGTAAGCTCATTGCGTAATATTTCATCAATATAATCCGTTCTGTATTCAGGGTGCCCACTGCTGTCTGCCAGCCGATCCACACATGCGCGAAGCTGCTCTACCTGCTGCTGCAATGAGCGCTGCCGTAAATACAGCACCGTCAGGCAAGCAACAAACGCCGATACCAAATATGCTATGATCCGATATACCATGATCCGCTCCCCCTTTGACCGGTTGATTTGATATCAGTATAGCATACCGTACTGCAGCAATTATGAACAAAATGAGAATCTTCATCAAACGGCACATCTGCACTTTTGTCAGGCCGGACGCCGCCGCATTCCGCAAAGGAGGAATCACCATGACCGGAACCGAATGTTTCCATGCCGCGCTCAACCTACTTGCTGAAACACCGAACAGCGGTGTGTATTACGAGCAATTTGCACTCGGCGCACTCAACCAGCTCTTATCCAACAGCCTGCGCGAAATCAATGCCGAGCATGTATTCCGCGCTGAGCCGGTGCTGGATGCGCCGCCGCGCCTGCACGCACTGTCGGACGAGATCCCTGCAGGCGACTGGCTGGTGCGCGAATGCTTTCCGTATGGGCTCGCAGCCCTGCTTGTAGCGGATGACGACAAGGCTAAATTCAACTGGGCTGCCAACGAATACACCGACCGGCTGCTGCGGCACTGCCCCGCACAATTCACCGCAATCCGGGAGATGGTATGATGCGCGCCTATCAATTTCCTTATCCCGAAACCGAGCAGGAAACCGTGATCCACCGCTTTGGCGGCGTGGATTTCCGCACGCACCCCACCAAGGTATCACTTTCCCGCTCGCCCGATATGCAGAACATGATCTGTGACCAGAACGATTTTCTGGTCAAGCGCACAGGGTGGAAAACACAGCAGCGCTATGATGCGCCCGTTTACGGGCTGTTCCCCCTTCCGGACGGTTCGGGGTTTGCCGTCCATGCCGGGAACCAGTTGTTTTTCCGCCCTGCTGCCGGCGAACAAACGGTATTGTGCAGCGACATGCACACCGCATTCTCACAGTCCTTCTGTATAAACGGCGTATTGTACATTATGGACGGAAAGACTTACCGCGCCGTGCAGCGCGATCCGGAAAAAAAGAACTGGAAAACCGTTCCGGTGCAGGAACAGGCCTATGTTCCCACCACAACGATTTCCGCCGCGCCGACCGGCGGCGGCACCGCCCATGAAGCCGTCAATCTGCTGACACCCAAGCGCATCAACACGTTTATCGGCAACGGTTCTGCCACCCAGTTTCAGGTGGATGCCAAAGAACTGGACGACGTCCCTGTAACAGCTGAGGTGGACGGCAAAGCCGTCACGGTATCCTCGGTCAACCGCACGACCGGACTGGTCACCCTGTCCGCCGCGCCGCCCAACGGCAACGGACTGGCCAACGTATCCATTGCGTTTTCCAAAACCGTCTCAGGCTATCAGGACAAGATCAACCACTGCCGGTTTGCCGGCCTGTACGGCGGCAAAAACGACACCCGCGTTTTTCTCTCCGGCAATCCGAAGGAGCCGAACTGCGACTGGCAAAGCGGGCTGTATGATCCAACCTACTTTCCGGATACCGGCTACACCCGCATGGGAACAGATGCCGCTGCGATTGTCGGCTATGTCAAGCAGTATGAAAGCCAGCTGGTCATCAAATCCGGCGGGGCGCAGGAGGCATCCAGTTATCTGCGCTCGTACCTGATGGCCGATGACGGCACAGCGCTCTATCCCCTCAAGCAGGGTGCTCAGGGCGCGGGAGCCATCGCGTCACGCAGCTTTGCAGCTCTGAATGATATGCCGCTTTTCCTCTCTGACCGCGGGATACAGGGCATATTCGGCACGGCGGTAGCCGAACAGCATACCATTCGATCGGTATCGGATGCGATCATTCCCCGGCTTGCTCGTGAACCCGATCTCCAAAACGCCTGCGCTGCGGTGTTCGAAGGCAAGTACTACCTTGCCGTCAACGGCCATATATACATTGCCGACGGTGCCCTGATCGAAGACAACGGCGATCCCGCATGGTTTTACTGGACCGAAGTACCCGCCCAATGCCTTGCAGTACTGGATCGTGCCCTGTGGTTCGGCACCGCAGACGGACGGCTGTGCCGCTTTGCCGCTGCCAGCGAGGATCACGCCTATCTTGATGACGCGCAGGCGATCCATGCTTACTGGCGCACGCCTACGCTGCCGCTTGCGGACTGGGGGCATGTGAAAACCGTGCGGGATGTGATTCCCACGCTCATGCCCTATTCCCGCTCCGGCGCAACCGTGCAATATGAAAATGAAAACGGCAGCCGGCTTGCATTATCACGTAATATGGATCTATTTTCATTTAAAACACTTGACTTTTCACGTTTTTCCTTCCGCTGTATCCCGGGCGCGGTCAGTTACCGCACCCGCTGGCGGCAGCACCGCATGCCGCTGTTCGCCGTGCGCATTGGCAACGACCGTCCGGATGAGCCCTTCGGCCTGCTCGCGCTCACGATCCGATGGACACAAGGACAAACCGTGATCTGAACAAAAAGGAGGTTGCCATGCCTGATTTTTTCGATAACGACACCGTCGCCCTGCTTGCGCTCGGCCTGACCTGTATCTGCGGCGTTTTTATGGGACAGGAAAGCCTATGCGCAGCCGCGATCGGCGCAATCGGCGGCTATATCGGCTCGCGTGTCATGCATACAAAAAACAAAAGGAGGTAAGCCATGGCTGGTTACAGAAAGGATTTTGACTATTCGGATGCCATTGCAGCCACGCAGGATGCCGGTAAACGGCAGCAGCTTCTTGCCGAGCGCCAAAACAAAATTGACGCGGAAGGACTGGCAGGCAAAGTCGCATCCAACGATGCGGTTTCCACCTGGAACGGTGCATACCGTCCGTACTCGGTATCCAGCACCAAATCCGGAGGACATGCCGTCAGCCGACTGTATGATGCAGCGGAAACCGCACGGCTGCGCCGCTTCGAAGCCGCGCGTGAACGGATCCGGCAGCAGCTGAGCGGTCAGCTTTCTGCCATCGAAACCGATTATACCGCCGGGATGCGGCAGACCGATATCAATGCACGTCAATCTGCGGTTTCCAATGCAGAAAAGCTCGCCGCACTCGGCCTGAACATGGGCGCTGCACAGGCGGCGGCAACCTCCGGCGCAGCGGAAAGCAGCCGCATTGCGCTGGACAATCGCTACCGCAGCGACCTGAATGCCCTTGGGCAAGCCCGGCTGTCCGCCCGCGCAGCGGCACAATCCGCCGCTGCTGACCGCGAGGCTGCGCTCGAAGGCGATTATTATGCCGCATCGGAAAGCGCTGCCCTGCAGCAGGCACAGGCACAGCTCACCCAATTCAACGCCGACCGCGATTACAGCCTTTCGGTTGCCGGCCTGACTGGTTTTCTGAACGGTACCCCTACGCTGGCATGGCGGGAATATCAAAGCAATATTTCCGGTGATACACAGGCACGCGCCTATGAACAGGCACTGGCCCGCTGGAAAAACACCGGTTATGTGCTGCAGCAGGATGCCGCTGTTCTCGGCGTACCCGCCGGTACACCGACTGTAGATGCCAGCTATAAAAATGCTTCCCTTGCCCTGCAGCGATGGAAGGCAGGGTATGGCTATTAAGTCCGTCTGTCCCGCTGCACCTGCACGATACAAAAAAGGCGGCCCATCGTATGGCGGGCCGCCTTGAACCTGTCGAAAAACTTCGTTTTTCCGACAATCTGTGTTTGGACTACACCAAACACGAACGAGAAAAAGTTCCCATATAGAAACTTTTTCTCTCTTGCAGTATAAAAAGTCAGGCACATGTCCTGACTTTTTATGCATTTGCGCTGCAAATGCTGTTTTATGCGCGCTGTTGCGCGTATTACTGACACCCATCAACAAAATACTTTTTTGACAAGCTAAAGGCTGCCCACCATATGGTGAGCAGCCTTGTCTCATGCTGTTTTTACTTGTTCTTCAGGTTGAAGAAAGCATCCTTGCCGAGGTACTGTGCAACATCCTCGCCCAGCTCTTCCTCGATGCGGAGCAGCTGGTTGTACTTGGCAACACGGTCGGTACGGCTCGGCGCACCGGTCTTGATCTGGCCGGCGTTGAGCGCAACCGCGATGTCCGCGATGGTAGCGTCCTCGGTCTCACCCGAACGGTGGGAAACAACCGCGGTGTAGCCTGCGCGATTTGCCATCTGGATAGCGTCGAGCGTCTCGGTCAGCGAGCCGATCTGGTTAACCTTGATCAGGATGGAGTTGCCCACGCCCAGATCAATGCCCTTCTTCAGACGGGCAGTGTTGGTAACAAACAGGTCGTCGCCCACGAGCTGGATCTTGTCGCCCAGCGCCTTGGTGAGCATTGCCCAGCCTTCCCAGTCCTCTTCAGCCATGCCGTCCTCGAGGGAGATGATCGGGTACTTCTCTGCAAAGCCCTTCCACATCTTAACGAGCTGCTGCTGGGTCATCTTCTTGCCGGACTTGGGCTGGATATAGCACTTCTCTTCGTCGTTCCACCACTCGGAGGAAGCAGCGTCGATCGCGATCATGAAGTCCTCACCGGGCTTGTAGCCGGCCTCTTCAATCGCCTTTACGATTACCTTAAGCGCGTCCTCATCCTTCTTCAGGTTGGGCGCGTAGCCGCCCTCGTCGCCAACGCCCGCAGCCGGGGTGCCGTTCTCCTTAAGGGTGGTCTTGAGCTGATGGAATACCTCAGCGCAGCGGCGCAGCGCCTCGCGGAAGGACGGAGCGGAAACCGGCATAACCATGAATTCCTGAATTTCAACGTTGTTGGTCGCATGCGCGCCGCCGTTCAGGATGTTCATCATGGGCATCGGCAGGGTCTTGGCATTGCAGCCGCCGATGTAGTTGTACAGCGGCAGGGAGAGCGCCTCAGCCGCAGCCTTGGCAACTGCCAGCGATACGCCGAGGATCGCGTTTGCGCCGAACTTGGTCTTGTTCGGGGTGCCGTCCGCCTCGATCATCGCCTTGTCGATGGCCTGCTGGTCGAGCGCGTTCATGCCGATGATGGTCTCCGCGATCTCGCCGTTGACCGCGTCAACCGCCTTGAGAACGCCCTTGCCGTTGTAGCGGGACTTGTCGCCGTCGCGCAGCTCGCAAGCCTCGAAAATACCGGTGGAAGCGCCGGACGGAACAGCCGCGCGGCCCATGTAAGCGCCGGTGTCGCCCTCCACATAAACTTCAACCTCTACGGTCGGGTTGCCGCGGGAGTCCATGACTTCACGGCCAATTACATCAACAATTTCAATGTAGCCCTTCATAACTTCTTCTCCTTTATATTAAAAAATTTGAAAACACAAAATAAAACGGAGATATTGATACTGGAGAATGTAGCGTTCCGGTATCCGGCACAGCCAGATATTTTATTTGCGCACACCTTCATTCTCCATTCTGCATTTTCCGCGTTACTGCACCAGCAGGCTGTGACCCGTCATCTCTTCCGGCTGCTCGAGTCCCATCATTTCCAGCATAGTGGGCGCAAGGTCGGCAAGCACGCCGCCGTCCTTCAGCTTGCCCTCGTGACCGATCATCACAAGCGGCACCGGATTGGTCGAGTGTGCGGTAAACGGCGTAACACCGTCCGCATCGAGCATCTGATCCACATTACCGTGGTCTGCGGTGATCAGGCACTGGCCGCCCATCTGGCGGATCGCGTCAACCACCTTGCCCACGCCGTCATCGGTCGCCTCAATGGCCTTGACCGCCGCCTCAAACACGCCGGTATGACCGACCATATCGCAGTTGGCAAAGTTCAGGATGATGACATCGTACTTGCCGGACAGGATGCGCTTCACGCATTCCTCCGTCACGGCCGGTTCGCTCATCTCCGGCTGGAGGTCATAGGTTGCCACCTTGGGAGAGGGGATCAGCGCACGGTCTTCACCCTTATACTCCTTTTCCACACCGCCGTTAAAGAAGAACGTCACATGGGCGTACTTCTCGGTTTCGGCAATGCGCAGCTGGGTCATGCCCAGATCCGAGATATATTCACCAAAGGTATTGGTCAGGCTCTGCGGCTTAAACGCCACCTCTACCCCCGCAATGGTAACGTCATACTGCGTCATGCAGACATAATGAATATTCTTTTTCTCGCGCTTGAAGCCGTCAAACTCGTGATCGACAAACGCGCGGGTGATCTCACGCGCACGGTCAGGACGGAAGTTTGCAAAGATGATCGCGTCATCGTCCTGCACGGTCGCGCCTTCGGTCACAATGACCGGAACCACGAACTCGTCCGTTATGCCCGCGTCATAAGACTTCTGCATCGCCTCATGCGCAGAAGCCGCGTGCTCGCCGATGCCGCCCGCGATCGCGTCGTACGCCTTTTCCACGCGATCCCAGCGCTTATCGCGGTCCATCGCGTAGTAGCGGCCCGAAATCGTCGCAATGCAGCCCAGCTCGAGCGTGTCGATCTTATGCTGCAAGCGGTCGATATATTCCATGCCCGACTGCGGCGGGGTGTCGCGGCCATCCATAAAGCAATGGAAGCAAACCTTGCGCAGGCCGTTGCGGCGCGCCAGCTCAAGCAGGGCAAACATATGGTCAATGTGCGAATGCACGCCGCCGTCGGACAGCAGGCCGAAGATATGCAGCGTCGAACCGAACCACTTGCACTGGTTGATCGCGCTCATCAGCGCCTCGTTGGTAAAGAAATCACCGTCCTGAATGGACTTGGTGATACGGGTCAGCTCCTGATAAACGATGCGGCCTGCGCCGATATTCGTATGACCGACCTCGGAATTGCCCATCTGGCCATCCGGCAGACCGACATCCAAACCGGAGGCACCAATATAGGTCATCGGATTTTCTGCAAAAATCTTGTCCAGATTCGGGGTCTTTGCCGCCTCGATCGCATTGCCCTTTTTCTCATCACGATGGCCGAATCCGTCCATGATGATCAGCGCAGTCGGCTTTTTCGGCTCATCCGCCTTTTTAGCAGCCGTCTTGCGGGTCGCAGTCTTTTTCGCTGCGGCTGTTTTTTGGGTCGTTTTGGCAGCCGTCTTACAGGCAGCCGGCTTTTTGGCAGCTGCCTTGACTTCTTCCGCCTTGACCTCGACAGCCGGAGCCGGTTTGACTGCGGCCTCTGCAGCCGGGGCTGCTGCCTTGACAGCCGCCGCACGCGGCAGATTATTCTTCTTCATAAAACAGTTAACTCCTTCAGGAAAGTGACGAAAGGGGACAACGTTGCTTGCCGATGTCCCCTCCCACACATACGGTGCCGGATGATCCGTTCACCGTATTCAGTATCTTATTGGTTGGCTGCTTCTACGATGGTCGCGAAGTCAGCGCTCTTCAGGGAGGCACCGCCGATCAGGCCGCCGTCAACATCCGGCTGCGCCAGCAGTTCAGCCGCGTTCTTGGCATTCATCGAACCACCGTACTGGATGGTGATGCCGCGGGCTGCACGTGCGCCGTACTTCTCGCGCAGGCAGTCACGGATTGCGGAGCATACCTCATTCGCCTGCTCTGCAGTAGCGGTCTTGCCGGTACCGATCGCCCAGATCGGCTCATAAGCGATGACAACCTTCTTGATGTCCTCCAGCGCAACATCCTTAAGTGCGATCTTGATCTGCTTGCGGATCACTTCCATCGTGACATCCTGCTCACGCTCGGTCAGGCTCTCGCCGACGCACAGGATCGGGCGCAGGCCGTTCTCCAGCGCCACAAGTACCTTCTTGTTGCAGGCTTCGTCGGTTTCGTTGAAGTACTGGCGGCGCTCGGAGTGGCCGATGATCACGTACTTCACGCCCAGCTCCTTGAGCATATCAGCAGAAATCTCGCCGGTAAACGCACCGGACTTCTCATAATGCATATTCTCCGCACCGATGGCGATCTTAGAGCCCTTTGCAGCCTTTACAGCCGCCTGAATATCGGTAAACGGCACGCAAAGAACCATCTCACACCACTTGGTCTTGGAGAGCAGCGGCTTCATTTCCTCAATGAGAGCCTTAGCTTCAGCCGGCGTCTTGTTCATTTTCCAGTTGCCGGCAATGATGGTCTTACGGTATCTGCGATTCATGTTGGTTTTACCCCTTTCAGAATTTTGGACGGACGCTCCGCCCGGATCATATATATGTATTATACAGAGCGCCGCGCGCTCCGGTATAACGCATGTTCCGCACACCGGCGGCGTCTGTACGCGCCGGTGTGGTGTTTGATTGGGCAGCGCCGCCTTACAGCGATCCCCGTAAAAACCCGCAACACGCGCGCGGATTTCTACACAGCCCCTTTCTGTTTGAAGCGGTACGCTTCAAACAGGCATCTTACTTGTCCAGCAGGCAGGCGATACCCGGCAGTTCCTTGCCTTCAAGGAATTCCAGCGATGCGCCGCCGCCGGTGGAGATGTGCGTGATCTGCTCTGCAAAGCCAAGCTGCTCACAGGCCGCAGCAGAGTCGCCGCCGCCGACGATCGTGATCGCCTCGGAATCCGCCAGCGCCTGTGCAACCGCGATGGTGCCCTTGGCAAGAGTCGGGTTCTCGAATACGCCCATCGGGCCGTTCCATACAACGGTTTTCGCGCTGCGAACCGCATCTGCAAACAGCGTGCGAGTCTTTTCACCGATATCCAAGCCCTGCTTATCTGCGGGGATCTTGTCGGAATCCACTGTCTCAACCTCAATCGGCCCATCGATCGGATCCGGGAAGTCTGCAGCAACAACCGTGTCAACCGGCAGCAGCAGCTTCACGCCCTTTTCTTCGGCCTTCTGCATCATTTCCTTGCAGTAATCGATCTTCTCCGCATCGAGCAGGGAAGTGCCGACACTGTAGCCCTTGGCAGCAAGGAAGGTATATGCCATACCGCCACCGATGATCAGGGTATCGACCTTTTCGAGCAGGTTATTGATTACGTTCAGCTTATCGGAAACCTTCGCACCGCCGAGGATGGCAACAAACGGACGGGACGGATCGGTAAGCGCCTTGCCCATCACGCCGATCTCCTTCTGGATCAGGTAGCCGCAAACCGCAGGCAGGTAGTTTGCAACACCGGCCGTGGAAGCATGCGCGCGGTGAACCGTACCGAACGCATCGGAAACATAAACCTCCGCCAGACTGGCCAGCGCCTTGGCAAACTCCGGATCGTTCTTGGTCTCGCCCTTATCAAAACGCAGATTCTCAAGGAGCATCACGTCGCCTTCCTGCAGGGCCGCAGCCTTGGCGCGGGCGTCCTCACCGATGATGTCCTTTGCCATCACAACCGGCTTGCCCAGCAGCTCGGACAGACGCTCTGCAACGACCGCAAGGCTCAGCTCCGGTTTCCACTCACCCTTCGGCTTACCCATGTGCGAGCAGAGGATGACCTTCGCGCCCTGCGCGATCAGGTACTGGATCGTGGGAAGCGCCGCAACGATGCGCTTATCGCTCGTGATTTTGCCGCCCTTGGTCGGAACGTTGAAATCACAGCGACAAAGAGCCGTTTTGCCCTTCAGATCGATGTCTTCAACGCTCTTCTTGTTGTACTGCATAAAATCCTTCTCCTTTATCAAATATATAAAAGTATTCGAACGCAAATATCATGATAACGGTTCCGCTTTTAACAGAATTCCGCTTCCATCTCAAAATTATACTCTTTATTCGATTTTATAGCAAGCAAATTCGAGAAAGCTCTCGTATTTTTGCTCCGTTTTAGAATTTTTTTGCGTTTTGCAATAATTTTTTGTGAAACATTAAACAATATGACCAAATCTGCTTATTCATGGGGCTGCCCGTAAAACGCGACTGCCAGCGCCTGCGGCCCGGTATTGGTGATGACCGATGGGCCGATCGGGCAGCGAATGACCGCCTTAAAGCCGATCTCCGTGCGCAAACGCTTTTCCAGCTCTTCCATGCGTTCCCCGGGCACCGCACCGTACAGCAGGATCGCCGTCTGTTTTTCCGGCTGCTGCACACGGGCCGAAACCTTGCGGATCAGACCGGATACCAACGCTTTTTCCCCGCGCACCTTGTCGCATACCTGCACGCCGCCGTCATACACATGGCTGATGGGCTTTAGGCCGAGCGCCTCCCCCACAAAGGCCGCACCGCCCGAAATCCGGCCGGATTTTTTCAGGTGCTTCAGACTGTATACGCCCAAAAACGCCTCCACCCGGCTCAGCCGGCTGCGCACCAGACTGACGATCGCATCAAAGCTGTCGCCCTGATCGCGCAGGCTGGCCGCCATCACAACAATGTGTCCGTAAATGTAGGTATAGGTTGCGGAATCGAACAGCTCAATATGCATCCCGCCGCCGTATTCCTCGCGGAACATATCACGGGCGAGACAGGCGGCCTGATAAGTGCCCGACCCCTTGCCATTGATCAGCACGCCCAGCACATGGGTGCAGCCGCGCTCCGCCGCACGGCGGTAGGAATCCAAAAACACCGTCGGCGTGACCATGGCAGTCGTCGGGATCTCGCGGCTGTCCTCCAACAGCTTCCAGTATTCTTCCGCAGTGATATCATAATATTCGCGGAAGGTCCGTCCCTCATGCGTCAGCGAGATCGGCACGATCTCGATCCCGTAGGCTTCGACCTGCTCCTGCGGGATATCTGCAGACGAATCGGTCAGAATATGAATCTTTTCCATCAGTTCCTCCTCAATTCTGCGGGAACGGCCCCGCAAGCCTCAGGTTTTCAAAGCCGGTCTGCCGCAGCGCCTCAAATACAATAACCGCCACCGAATTGGACAGGTTCAGGCTCCGCGCCCCCTCACGCATCGGAATGCGCACACAGCGCTCCGGATGCGCGACCAGCAGGCTTTCCGGCAGTCCCTTTGTCTCCTTGCCGAACATGAGATAGTCCCCATCGTGATATTCCACCTCGTGATAGGCATGCGGCGCTTTGGTAGTGGCGTAAAAATACCGACCGTCCGGATTTTTTTCAAAAAATTCGTTCAGGTTTTTATACATGCGGACATCGAGCAGATGCCAGTAATCCAGCCCGGCGCGTTTCATCCGCTTATCATCGATCGCAAAGCCGAGCGGCTCAATCAGGTGCAGCACACAGCCCGTTGCCGCGCAGGTGCGGGCGATGTTGCCTGTGTTCTGCGGGATCTCCGGCTCAACCAGAACAATATGCAGCATAATTCTTCCCCATTTTTTCAAAGCTCTCTCTATTTTATGGTATTATCAGCTTTTTTTCAAGCCGATTCCTGTTTTTTTACAAAAAAATCTCCCCTGACCGCTCCGGATCAGGGGAGAAAACAAATATGTTATGCAATTTCCGCGTAAACACCGTACAGATAGCCCTGTGTTTTGGCCTGCTCGTCGGTGAGCACCTCGCCGGTGTAGCGCGGGCCGCTCAGGTCATCCGGATCGTCCGGATATTCGACCGCGAGCTTGCCGGTGTGCAGGGTAAGGGTCTGGGTGTCGGTCGTGCCGTCCGTAAAGGTAACCGTAACGGTCAGCTTAGCACCCTCGAACGCATCCACACGGCTGTGCCATGCCGCTCGCAGATCTTCGTCCTCCTCGTGCTGCGTCGGCGCATCCCACAAACCGTAGCTGGCTTCCGCGTCATAGGACTCCTCAAAGCTGGCGCCCAGCTTCCAGCTCAGATCCGCCCACCACTGATTGCGCTCTGGCAGGCCGCTTACGCTGACGGCATCCGCGCCGTCCAGCCGCGGATCGGTGCCTTGATGCAGCTCCGCCACATCATCGTGCGATACCTCGATCCGCTTTGTACGATACAGGCCGCCCTTGTCGATCGACGCGCTGACCCCCGCGATGTTATCGCCCGTTACCTTGAACAGACAGCCGGAGAAAAAGCCCTTTTCCGGGTCATCCGCACCCGCTCCATCGTCAAACACGATCTTGCTGTCCCTCGGCTGCATGGTCTCGCCCGTATCCGCAGCATACGCCACGATGCCGAACGAATTCGCCACCGCACCGGCCAGCACATCCGCCGCCGGCTGTCCGCTGCCGCGCGCCTGCCATACCGCCGTGCCGCCGACGATCACACCGAACGCGCACGCCGCTGCCAAAATCCGCTGCGCCATGCCGAGACGGCGGCGCGGCTTCGCCTGCAAATGCTGCGGCGCATCCTGCTGTGCGGCGCGGCGTACTTCACGCGCCGCCGCCAAGGTGCGCTGCTTGAGTTCCTCGGGCGCTTTTTCGTTCTGCATCCGGTTCAGTTCGTCCATTGTCTTTTTGTTCATCGTCAGATCCCTCCAAGTCCAGTTTCAGTTGCTTACGCGCACGGTGCAGCCGTGTGCGTACAGTCGCCGGCCGGCAGCCGACCATCGCGGCGATCTCCGCAGTATCATAGCCTTCCACATAATGCAGATGAACGACGGTGCGCAGATCCGGCGGCAAGGCATACACCGCCTGCCACAGTGCGCTGTGGTCGTCCGGTTCGGGCGCGGCGGCATCAGGTGCGGCCTCCAGCGGCGCAGTGCGCCGAAACCACGCCGAACGGCGCAGATCGGTACAGCGGCTGATAGTTACCCGCAGCAGCCACGCTTTCAGGTGCTCCGCATCGCGGAAATCCGTCGTATCCCGCAGCAAACGGAGAAACACCTCCTGATATACGTCCTCCGCATCTGCCCGGCTGCCCAGGCGGCACAGCGCCAAGCGGTATACCGCGTCGCCGCAGGTATCCATCGCCTCGCACAGGAATGCGTCGGATCGCAGGTTTGTTTGCACGGTGCTCTCTCCTCCTTTCTGTAAGCAACACGAACCAGCCGGGAAAAAGGTTCCCAATGAACATTTATTTTTTATATTTTGGCTTGCAATGGATGATTATCGTCGAACTATCCAATAAATCGCATATCTTATCAGCAATTTGCACAATGCGTGCATCACATTTATAGAAATATTCAACAAATTATATCTTGCTTTTTTAGGATAAATCACTATAATAATACTTGTAAGACGAAATGATAAAACCCAATAGGAAGCAGAAACCGTCTCTCATAAACAATGCCGCTTATCCGGCGGAGATTCGGTCACTTTCTCTTTGCTTGCTATACTGCAAGATAATCTTATTATATCGCATCTTTCATTGCCACACTTATCTTTTAACTTTCTTTCTCCACTCTCTTTGAGGAAAAAACTGCCCTGCGGGGCAGTTTTTTCTGCTTTTTTCCCAAAAACACACCTCGAAACTGCCGTTGCGGGAAGCCTGTAAAAAATCTTTTACCAATGCGGAGGATCACAACGCGCAGGGAGCCGAGCGCTTCTTCCGCAAACCAAAACAGCCTCCCGGAGCAGATGGCTCCGGAAAGCTGCCAGCTTGTCAAAAATGTTTTGTTATGGAGTGTGAGCAATACGCGCGGCAGCGCGCATCCAATAGAAAATTGCAGCTTGCTGCGATTTTCATAAAAACCCGCGACCGGTGCGTGGGTTTTTATACAAGGGGACGGAGGATTGTGCCCGAAGGGCGCGATCCGCAGTCGCAGATTCGATCGAAAGCGTGGTTTCGATCGAGAGCCTGTCGAAAAACTTGCGTTTTCGACAGGCTCACAGTCTCCCGGAGCAGATGATTCCGGGAGGTTGTCGATTGACTGGTTATTTATGAAAAAAGTCCCGTGTCTGCTGTACGTTTTCCGCAATCGCCGCGCGCAGCGCCTCGACCGATTCAAACTGACGCTCGGGCCGCAGGAACTTGTGCAGCTCCACATGGATGAGCTTACCGTAAAGGTCACCGGCAAAATCCAGAAGATGCGGCTCGATCGTCGGCGCACCGCCGTCCACAAAGGTGGGCTTGACACCGATATTGGTCGCCGCAATATAGCCCTGTCCGTCCACCAGCACACGCGCCGCATATACGCCGTAGGGCGGCAGCGCCATCTCGGCCGGCAGACGCAGATTGACCGTCGGCACCTTGAGCACGCTCGTACCGACCTTTCTGCCGTGCTCAACCACACCGGTCACGGTATATGGATGACCCAAAAAGTGTGCCGCGCCCTCCATATCGCCCTGAGAGATCAGCTGGCGGATGTAGGTAGAGGATACAACGATCCCATCCACCAGCACATCATCAATGCAATCATACCCGATACCGGCTTTTTCACATTCCACCGCCATGCCATCGGCATTGCCCTGTCCTTTATAGCCGAAGCGGTTGTTGCGGCCGGAGATGATCCAGCGCGCGCCGAACTGGCCGATCAGCATCTTGTGGATAAAATCACGCCAGTCCATATGCTGCATTTTCTCATCAAAATGGCCGAAAATGACCTCATCCACGCCGCCAAGCTTTTTGATCTCCTCCCGGCGGTAGGCATTTGCTGTCAGCAGCGGCACCTGACGCCCCAGCACAACCGAATCCGGATGTACGTCAAACGTAAATACCGCGCTCGTGCCGCCGATCTGTTTCGCCCGCTCGACCGCCTTCTCCATCAATGCCTGATGGCCCCGGTGCACACCGTCAAAATAGCCCAGCGCGATCACGCGCGGCTTTTCATATCCCTGCATAGGGTCTCCCCCCTGAATGATTTGATAAGTAAGCATCGAAAACCGGAACGGCACCGGACTTTGCCCGGCAACCGCTTCCGCTGCATCCGTAACCCGTCCTTGCGGCATTATCGGAAATTTTTATAAACAAACAGCCCGAGTCCGCCCTTATCCAGCGCGCGAACCTGCCCGAGCATCCAAAAACGTCCGTTGTGATACACCCGGCACAGGGCATCCTCCTGCTCGGGCATCCCCTGCGCCTGCCGCGGAAACACAACCGCCCCGCGTGCGATCCGCTCCGCGCCCTCTTCCGAAAGCATGACCGCCGGATGCTCGGTAAACAGGCTGTCGGTCGGTATCAGCAGCCGCTGCACTTCTCCCGCCTGCGCAGCCTGTTCAACCGCGTCAAAGGAGCAGCAGTCCGTGAGCGCATATGCGCCCGACCGGATACGCACCAGACTGTGCATGACCGCATAGGTGCCAAGTGCCTCTCCCAGATCGTGCAGGATCGTGCGTACATAGGTGCCCTTGCTGACCGTCAGCCGCACAACGCCTTTTTGCGCCGCTTCCTCAAATGCCAGCAGCGCAATCGCGTGCACAGTGATATCCCGCGCCGGGCGCTCGACCGCCTTTCCCTTGCGGGCAAGATCGTACAGCTTTTGTCCGTTCACCTTGACCGCGGAATACATCGGCGGCACCTGCTTCTGCGGGCCGAGGAATGCCGCCAGCGCCCGTTCGACCGCTGCGCGATCAGCACGTATGCCACTGGTGCGCAGCGTCTGCCCGGTCACATCCTGCGTATCCGTGCAGAAACCAAGCGTAAAGCCCGCCTCATAGGATTTATCCTGCGCCGCGGCAAAGTCGGCCGCCTTGGTCGCGCCGCCGACAAATACCGGCAGCACCCCGGTTGCCAGCGGATCGAGCGTGCCGCCGTGGCCGATTTTCCGCGTGTGCAGGATCCCGCGCAGCTTGGCCACCACATCATGCGAGGTAAAGCCCTGCGGCTTGTCCATCAGCAGGATGCCGTTCAGTTCAGCGTGCTGCATGATACTGCTCCCGTGCAGCTGCAAGGATCGCCTCGCAGGCCTCCTGCATTCCGCAATCAAAGCTGGCGCCCGCCGCGCGGATATGCCCGCCGCCGCCAACCTTTTTGCAGATCGCCGCGGCATCCATCTCCTTGGTGGTGCGCACGGATACCTTAACCGTACCGTCCTTGTTTTCGGTCAGCGTAATGCCGATCTGCACCCCTTCGACCTGCCGCGTCAGCGAGGCGATCGAATCCAGATCATCCATATCCGCACCGGTGCGGTCGATATCCGCACGCCACAGCAGCGCAACCGCGATCGCACCGTCCTCATAGAACGCCATGGTATCAAATACGATGCGCTCCATCTGAAAACGCGGCATGGTTTTGGTTTCGAACAGGGCACGGTTGATTTCGCCCCCGTCGATCCCTGTGGTCAGGCAGGCCGCCGCGACCGCATGGGTGTGCGCGGTCGTGTTGGAGTACTTAAAACATCCTGTGTCCGTAGAAACACCAACATAAATGCACTCCGCAATCTCGCGCGTCAGCTGCACGCCCAATGCCATCAGCAGGTCATACAGTACCTCGGCGCAGGCACCCGCATCCGGCCGGATCAGATCTTTTTTCCCAAATCCGGGATTGGAACCGTGGTGGTCAATCACCAGATCGACCTTTCCCTTATACGGCGCCGCAGTATCCGGAAAAAGCTTTTCCTCCGCAATATCCGTCGAAACGATATAGCGCGGTACAAACCCCTCCGGCGGACGGCAGGGCACGATCATCGGGGCATAGCGCCGGGTGATCTCGGGATTTTCCATGATATACGCGGTTTTCCCAATCTGCCGCAGACCGCGGCACAGCGCCCCCGCGCAGCCAGTGGTATCCCCGTCCGGACGGCGGTGGGTCAGGATCAGAATATCATCCGCTGCCAACAGCGCCGCTGCCGCACCTGCGATATCCACGGTCATTCGGTGTCCTCCCCTCCGAGCCGCCCTTCGCTTTTCAGCTCATGCAGCACTTCAGAAATATGCGCGCCGTGTGTGATCGAATGATCCAGCTCAAATACCAGCTCGGGCGCATAGCGCAGCTGTACCTTGTGCCCGACCTCGCGCCGCAGCCATCCCGCTGCGGATTTCAGACCCTTCATGACCTCTTTCGCCTGCGCATCGCTGCCCAACACGGAAACATAGCATTTGGCATAGCGCAGGTCACCTGTCACTTCACAGTGTACGATGGATACCATCGCACCCTGTACCCGCGGATCCTTGACCGAGCGGATCGCCTCGGCCAGCGCCTTCATGACCTCTTCTGAAATACGGTCGATTCGTGTAGACATAAAACAAACTTCCTCCTTTTCTGAGGATAGGGTACAAATTGAAAATGGAAAATGGAGAATGTATCGGTCTTCCTCTATCTTCCACGCAATATTCCCGTCTTGAACAAACGGCGAATGCCGTTTGCACGGTGCGCCGCAGCGCCCGCATCAAAATCCCCCGCAAAACCGGGGCTTTGCCTCGGTTTTGCACCGCTGCTTCGGGACGCGTGTCCCGAACCGCCTTTGCGGTGCAAAGGCGAGGGGGGTATCGAAAAAAGTTTCCTTAGGAACTTTTTTCGTATATAGGGGGGACAGAGTCCCCCCTATAGGCAGTTATTGCTTCACTTCTTCCATCACAAAGCACTCGATGATATCCTGCTCCTTGATGTCGTTATAGTTTTCGATGCTCATGCCGCATTCATACCCGGAAGCAACTTCCTTGACATCATCCTTGAAGCGCTTGAGGGTGTTCAGATGGCCTTCGTGGAAAACAATACCGTCACGTACCACGCGCACCTCGGCGTTGCGCTGGATCTTGCCATCCTGCACATAGCAGCCCGCAACAGCGCCCGCACCAGTGATCTTGAATACCTGACGCACCTCTGCATGGCCGAGCACAACTTCCTTGAACTTGGGTTCAAGCATGCCCTTCATGGCCTGCTCCATCTCTTCGATCGCATCGTAGATAACGCGGTACATGCGCATATCCACGCCCTGCTGTGCGGCGGAATCGGTTGCCGTGCGGTCCGGCCGAACATTGAAGCCAACAATGATCGCACCCGAAGCGGAAGCCAGCATCACGTCAGACTCGTTGATCGCACCAACCGCGCCGTGAATCACCTTCACGCGCACTTCCTCGTTCGAGAGCTTCTCGAGCGAGGCGCGGATCGCCTCGACCGAGCCCTGCACATCCGCCTTGACGATGATGTTCAGTTCCTTCATCTCGCCCTGCTGGATGGAATCGAACAGGTTATCCAGCGTTACCTTGTGGAACAGCTTGTTGCGCTCTTCCTTCTCCTTATCCTTACGCTGCTCGACCAGCTCGCGCGCCATCTTCTCATCATCTACCGCATCGAAAATATCGCCCGCGCCCGGCACCTCAGCCAGACCGATGATCTCAACCGGCACCGACGGGCCGGCATCCTGAATTTTCTTGCCGTCATCATTGGTCATAGCACGCACACGGCCGACTGCCGTACCGGCGATGACCGTATCGCCCGCGTGCAGCGTACCATTCTGCACCAGCAGCGTGGCAACCGGGCCGCGGCCCTTATCCAGCTTTGCCTCGATAACCGTGCCGTGCGCCCGGCGGTTCGGGTTGGCCTTAAGGTCTGCGACCTCAGCGGTCAGCAGCACCATCTCGAGCAGGTTTTCAATGCCCTGACCGAACTTTGCCGAGATGTTGCAGACGATGGTATCACCGCCCCATTCCTCGGGGATGATCTCATACTCGGTCAGCTGCTGCAGCACACGATCCGGGTTGGCAGCCGGCTTATCCATCTTGTTCACTGCCACGATGATCGGCACACCGGCCGCCTTGGCGTGATTGATTGCCTCGATCGTCTGCGGCATAACGCCGTCATCCGCCGCAACTACAAGAATTGCAATATCCGTAACCTGTGCGCCGCGGGCACGCATCGAAGTGAACGCCGCATGACCCGGGGTATCCAGGAAGGTGATCGGCTTGCCGTCCACCGCAACGCGGTATGCGCCGATATGCTGGGTAATGCCGCCGGCCTCGCCCTCGGTCACCTTGGTCTTGCGGATCGCATCAAGCAGCGAAGTCTTGCCGTGGTCAACGTGACCCATAACAACAACGACCGGATCGCGCGGCACGAGATCCTCTTCGCGGTCCTCACGCTCGTCAAACAGCTGCTCCTCGATGGTGACGTGTACTTCCTTTTCGACCTTGCAGCCCATTTCCTCTGCTACGATTGCCGCGGTATCATAGTCGATGATCTCGGAAATTGACGCCATCACGCCCAGCTTGATCAAGCCCTTGATGACGTCCGCCGCGGTGCGCTTCATGCGGCTGGCCAGTTCGCCGACCGAGATCTCATCCGGGATCATTACCTTGACCGGGATCTTCTTAAGCGCAGCCATCTGCTGCTGGCGCTGCAGGCGGCGCATCTTTTCCTGCTCCTCCTGACGGCGCTTGTTGCCGAACGGCTTGGAGCGCTGATCGGACTTTTTGGTCAGCTTCTGCTTTTTCTGTCCGGTGGACTGCATCCGCTCAGCCTTCGCATCGACCAGCTTATCCACGTGGTCATCATACTTGGCAAGATTCACATCGCCCGCGCCGCGGGTGTCGATGCGGTGCACCTGCTTGACCTTGCTCTGTGTCGGCTGCTCGGCCTTCGCCTCTGCGGGCTTTTCTGCCTGCTGCTTGCCCTCGGCCGGCTTGGCCGCCTGTTCCGCCTTGGGGGACTTTTCCGCCGGCTGACGCACGTTCATCTGGGCATTCAGCTTTTCCTCAATATTGGCAACCTGATGGTGCTGGGTCAGATACTCAAAAATAACCGACAGCTCCTGATCCTCCAGCACCTGCATATGATTCTTGGGCGCCGTGCAGTATTCGGTCAGGATCTCCACGACCTCCTTGGTGGATACGCCGAAATCCTTGGCGACCTCATGCACGCGATATTTATTCTCTATTGCCATGGGCAACTCCTCCTTAATGCAATTTCGATCCAAGGCGCAGGTTTCCTTCCGTGCAGTGCACAGCTCTTCCCGACAGACCGGCCGTTTCCGGCAGATCGTCCTTCCTGCGTCCGTTTTGTATGAAAACCGCCGCTTCGCGGGGATCTTCTGAATTATGTGCGCGGCGTCTTACCCGGTTTGCGTCCCGGGCGTGCCGCCCGGGATCCGGCGGCTCTGTGCGCCTGCCCGCCCGTGCGGGCAGCACCAGATGGGCGTGTTCGTCCGTCTACGCGGTGTGCGCGGCCGGATGTCCCGCGCGCCGAATGCACAGCGGGCTTTGCCGTCTCACGGGGCTGCGCCTGCGGTGCCTTGACACGATCCTTCGGCTTCTTCTTTCCCTTACGGGATTGGATCCGCGCATTCTTTTCCTGCAGCAGTACAGCTGCGGCCTCATATGCCGCATCCTGCGCGGCAAGCTTTTGCACCGCCGCCGCTGCAAGACCAATATCGGTCACGGCGCAGACCGCACAGCCGTTTTTGCCGATCGCCGCGCCCAGTGTCTGCTTATCCACCGGCAGAACAACCAGCGGCACACCTGCCCGTTCCGCGTAAAACGCCGCTTTTTTAGCGGTGCTCTCGCCCGCGTCGGATGCCGTCATCACACAGCGGGCCTTTTTATCCGTGCACGCCTCGCGCACCAGCTCCTCGCCGAACGCCAGCTTGCCGGCGCGGCGAGCCAGTCCGAGCATCTGCAAAGCAGGTTCATTCGCCATGCGCACCCTCCTGCTCCATCTGCTGTTCCAACTGTTCATATACCTCTTCCGGTACCGCTACACCGAGCGCACGCTCGATCGCCCGGCTCTTGCGCGCTTTTTTCAGGCATTCAGACTTGCCGCACAGATAGGCGCCGCGTCCCGGCGCTTTTCCCTTAAAGTCCAGCGACAAAGTGCCCTCCGGCGAGCGTACCACACGGATCAGCTCCCGCTTGGGGAACATTTCGCGGCAACCAAGGCACTGCCGCATGGGAATTTTCTTCTGTACCATATTCTGCCGCACCTCCGCCTGCTTATTCGCCCTGCGAGACCGGCGCGATGTCGATCTTGCAGCCGGTCAGCTTAGCAGCCAGACGGGCGTTCTGCCCTTCCTTGCCAATTGCCAGCGAAAGCTGATCATCCGGCACAATCACGCGGCAGGACTTATTATCCGCCTGCATTGTGGCAGAGACCACATCCGCAGGTGCCAGCGCGGCGGAAACAAACTGCGCAGTATCCTCATTCCACTTGATGATGTCGATCTTTTCACCGTTCAGCTCACCCGTGATATTTGCCACACGTGCGCCGCGCGTACCGACGCACGCGCCGATCGGATCGACGTTTTCATCATGCGAGGTCACGGCGATCTTGGTACGGTTGCCCGCTTCACGCGCGATCGACTTGACCTCGACCACGCCGGAATGGATCTCGGGCACCTCCAGCTCAAACAGACGTTTAACCAGACCCGGATGCGTGCGCGACACCACAACCTGCGGACCGCGCGTACCGCGGCGCACCTCGATCAGATAAACCTTGATGCGCTGCCCCTCGGTGATCTCCTCACCGCGGACCTGCTCGGAGGAGGCCAATACGGCCTCGCTCTTTTCACCACCGGACACAACATCCAAATAGGCGTTGCCCGTGCGTGGGTCAATGCGGGCGACCACACCGGTCAGGATCTCGTGCTCCTTGCTCTCGAACTCCGAAATCACCATGCCGCGCTCGGCTTCGCGGATACCCTGAATGATGACCTGCTTTGCCGTCTGTGCAGCAATGCGGCCAAACGACTTGGTCGGGATGTCGATATCGATGATATCGCCGACCATCGGGTTATTCTTGTACTCCGCAGCTTCCTCCAGCGTGATTTCCTCGTACGGTTCATACAGATCCTCTGCACGGACAACCGTTTTGCGCACATACATATAGATGGTCTTCTTATCGCGGTCCGGCTCGACAAATACATTATCGGTCATGCCGTCATTATCGCGTTTGTAGGCGGTAATCAGCGCCTGACCGACGCGGTCGAGCATATAATCCACCGGAATGCCTTTTTCCTTTTCCAGCTGCTCCAGCGCATCAAAAAATTCTGCGTTCACCATTTTTTCCAATCCAGCTCCTTACTCATATCTCAACCGCGAGTCGCACCGCGGCAATGTCTTTCGGCTCATACACGGTCTGCTGTCCGCCTGTTTCGATCGTAACACAGCCGTCCTCATACGCAACCAGCGTCCCCTCGATCTGCTTTGCGCCGCCCACCGGCTTATAAAAGCCGACCTCGACCGTATGGCCGAGAAACGCCGCAAAATGCGCGGGACGCTTGAGCCGTCGGGCCAGTCCCGCCGAGGAAACACACAGCGTATAGGAGGGCATATCGTCAAATTCCTTTGCATCCAGCATCGGATCGAGCGCGCGCGAAACCTGTTCACACTGGTCGATATGCACACCCTCCGGATGATCGACCGTCACAGTCAGCATATACTGTCCGCCCTCTTTTTCAAATTCCACATCCCACAGGGAAACACCGGCCTGCTCACACAAGGGTTTGACCAGCTCTTCCACACGGGCGACGATCTGCTTTGCCTGCAAAGCGTTCCCTCCTTACAAAAATACTCCAAGCAAAGCGTAAGGAGTGGCTTTTGCCACTCCTTACGGTTACTTCTTACTGAACGTGCTTAGTATATCATGTTTATCGGGCAAATGCAAGGATAATTACGCCGAAAACCCGGATTTTGCAAAATATTTTCCCTGCTCTTCAGGCGGAAACCGACAATATCCCCTGCACCTCGCCCGGCAGCCGCAAAAAAGCGGAGCGGTCATACCGGCGCGGCAGCACAACAACCATGGTCATCCACAGTGTGCCGTCCTTTTTCTGCTCGGTATGAACCTCCTTCACCTCAATCTGCTCGGCCAGCAGCCAGCTTCGCAGTGCCGGTGCGCTTTCTCCGCTGTCCGCCAGCTGCACGCACAGCTCGGTCACGCGCACGCTCTCACGCCGTTCGATGTAGCGCAGTACCACCTGCGAAACCAGCATCAGCGCAGTCGTGACCAAACCGAGCAGATACAGTCCGCTGCCGACCGCCATGCCAACGCCGGTAGTCGTCCACAGACCGGCTGCCGTTGTCAGGCCGACCACACTGCCGCGGCGCACAAAAATCACACCCGCGCCCAGAAATCCGATCCCCGCCGCAATGCTCGCCGCCACGCGCGACACATCCACGCTTGCCCCCTCGACCGGGATCACGTCGAAAAAGCCATATTTGGAAACAAGCATCATCAGCGCCGATCCAAGCGCTACCATCATATGGGTCTTCATGCCCGCGCCCTTCATGCGGGACTGCCGTTCAATGCCGATCATCAGCCCGCAGGCCGATGCCACCAGCAGCCGCACAATACAAACCAATTCCATTTCCCATTGCAGCATACGCCCGCCCCCTCTCTCTTCTTGCTTTCAGTATAGCAGAACGGTGCGTGAAGTCAAACGAAAACGCAGTACCATCCTGCCGGACGGGGTATGCTCCGGTGCAATCCACTTTTCAGACAAAAGAAAAAGGTTATCCAGTAAGCACGCTACTGGATAACCTTTTTAGATCATTTTCCTGTAACAGGTGAGCCGTTAACTTACTTAACCAGCTCGATGATCGCCATTTCCGCTGCGTCGCCGCGGCGCGGACCGGTCTTGATGATGCGGGTGTAGCCGCCGTTACGGGTGGCATACTCGGGCGCGATCTCAGAGAAGAGCTTTGCTACAACAGCTTCCTTGGTGATGAAAGCCATCGCCTGACGGCGGGAAGCCAGCGTGTTCTTCTTGCCAAGGGTGATCATCTTTTCGGTCATCGGGCCGACTTCCTTGGCGCGGGCGAGGGTGGTCTCCACTCTGCCGTTCTCCAGCAGGAAGGTCACCATCGCACGGAGCATGGCCATACGGTGGTCGGTCGGACGGCCGAGCTTGCGATTGTTAGCCATTCGTGTTTACCTCCAAATTCAAGTGAAAGCGGCGGCGCGGCCTTCGTGCCGCCGCAGAAATTCAGTACATGCTGCCCATACAACACGGGCACGGGAAAGATCGTGCCGCCTGCTGTGCACAGTCAGACGGTACAGCAAATCATTCCTCGGACTTGGCAAGATGCAGACCCATAGCCTCCAGCTTGCCAATCACCTCTTCCAGGGACTTGCGGCCCAGATTACGAACCTTCATCATATCCTCTTCCGAGGTGTTGATCAGGTCTTCCACCGTGTTGATACCGGCGCGCTTGAGGCAGTTGAACGAACGCACGGAGAAGTCCAGCTCCTCAATGGTCATTTCAAGCACCTTATCGTGCTGCGCTTCGGCCTTTTCCACAACGGTGGACTTGGAGCCGATTTCCTCAGACAGGTCAACAAACAGGTCGAGATGGTCGCGCAGCACCTTCGCGCCAAGCGAAACCGCATCGCGCGCATTGATGGTGCCGTCCGTCCAGATCTCGAGCGTGAGCTTATCAAAGTCGGTCAGATCGCGGACACGGGTGTTTTCCACCGTGTAGTTGACCTTATAAACCGGCGTGTAGATCGAATCCACCGGAATGACCCCGATGGAGGTCTGATGCTGCTTGTTCTTCTCCGCCGGCACATAGCCGCGGCCCGAAGTCAGCGTGATCTCCATGGACAGGCGCGCATCGCTCATCAGCGTGGCGATATGCAGATCGGGGTTGAGGATCTCAACTTCACCGTCCGCATGGATATCACCGGCCTTTACCTCACCCTCACCTGCGGCCTCAATGTAGACCGTCTTGGGTCCGTCGCAGTGCAGCTTGGCAATGATGCCCTTGATGTTCAGCACGATCTCGGTCACGTCTTCCTTAACGCCCGGGATCGTGGAAAACTCGTGCTGCACGCCGGCGATCTTGATGCTCGACGCAGCCGTTCCGGGCAGCGAAGAGAGCAGAATGCGGCGCAGGGAGTTGCCCAGCGTGGTGCCATATCCGCGCTCGAGCGGTTCTACGACGAACTTGCCGTAAGAACCATCCTCAGCGAGCTGTTCACAGTCAATACGCGGCTTTTCGATTTCGATCATGTGGTACCCTCCTTCACGTTGGTTGGAAACTGAAAGTGGAACAGGCGTGGCAGACGCCCCGCCTGTCCCAAAAACGAGGGTCTAATTATTTCGAGTACAACTCGACGATGAGGTGCTCGGCTACATCGTAGTCGATGTCGTCACGAGCCGGCATCGCAACGATCTTGCCCTCGAAGGAATCGTTCGCCTTGTCGATCCACTTCGGGCAGGCCTTCTTGCCGTTCTCCTCGAGCAGCGCCTTGAACTTGGCGGTCGAGCGGGACTTCTCACGGACAGCGATCACATCGCCCGGCTTCACCTGGAAGGACGGGATGTTGACGCGCTTGCCGTTTACGGTAAAGTGCGCATGGTTTACGAGCTGACGCGCCTCGCGGCGGGTGTTCGCAAAGCCCAGACGGAACACAACATTGTCCAGACGGCGCTCGAGCTCCTGCAGCAGGATCTCACCGGTGATGCCCTGCTTGCGCTCAGCCTTCTCGTAGTAAGCATGGAACTGCTTCTCGAGAACACCGTAGATAAACTTTACCTTCTGCTTCTCATTGAGCTGCAGGCCGTACTCGGACTGCTTGCGGCGGGACTGCTTGGGCTGGCGCTTGGTAGACTTGGAGTAACCAAGTACCGCCGGGGAAAGGCCAAGCGTCTTGCAACGCTTGAGCACGGGCTGGGTATTCTTAGCCATTATCTGGTTCCTCCTCTATTATACTCGACGACGCTTGGGCGGACGGCAGCCGTTGTGCGGGATCGGGGTTACGTCCTTGATCATCGTAACCTCGAGGCCGGCAGCCTGCAGTGCACGGATCGCAGCCTCACGGCCGGAACCCGGGCCCTTAACATAAACCTCAACCGTCTTCAGGCCATGCTCCATAGCAGCGGCAGCGGCGGTCTCCGCAGCGGTCTGTGCCGCAAACGGAGTGGACTTACGCGAGCCGCGGAAGCCCATCTCGCCGGAGGAAGCCCAGGAGATCGCGTTACCGTTCAGGTCAGTGATGGTAACGATCGTGTTGTTGAAAGAGGAACGGATGTGAGCCGCGCCCTTTTCGATATTCTTGCGCTCGCGGCGGCGCGTACGGGTCGCCGCGCCCTTTTTCTGTACCTTAGCCATTTATACGTTCCCCTCCTTACTTCTTCTTGTTCGCAATGGTCTTCTTGGGACCCTTGCGGGTACGGGCGTTGGTCTTGGTGCGCTGACCGCGAACCGGCAGGCCGCGGCGGTGGCGCAGGCCGCGGTAGCAGCCGATCTCAACCAGACGCTTGATATTCAGACCGATCTCACGGCGCAGGTCACCCTCGACGTTGTAGTCGCGCTCGATGACTTCACGCAGCTTAGCGGCTTCTTCTTCAGTCAGGTCCTTTACGCGGGTATCCGGATTGATACCGGTCTTGGCAAGGATCTCATTGGACGTCTTGCGGCCAATACCGAAGACGTAGGTCAGGCCGATCTCCACGCGCTTCTCGCGGGGAAGGTCAACACCGGCAATACGTGCCATATTAAATATAACCTCCGATTAGTTACACTGAGGCGTGTTGGCAAACACAGTATAGGGACCGCCTCCGCCCCTGCAGCGCCGCGCGATTGCGCGTGCTTGTCGTGTTCGCGTAAACCATGATCCCGCGCCATAGCGCGGCAATTTATCCGAAAACGGGCGCCGCCCGGTTTTCGCATCTCGCGCCCGCAGGCGCAATTCATCAGGCAACCGCCGTGCGATTGCCGTAAAAACCGGGGCTTCGCCTCGGTTTTTACACCCTGACCCAGCCGCTCTGGGCGGCGTCATTCGGGTATCGAAACTTGGTTTCTTCGGAACCAAGTTTCGTATATAGGGGACTTTTGAAGTCCCCTATAAGCGCGGTTACGCGCATCTTAGCCCTGCTTCTGCTTGTGCTTCGGGTTCTGGCAGATAACCATGACCTTGCCCTTACGGCGGATGATCTTGCACTTCTCGCAAATCGGCTTAACAGACGGTCTTACCTTCATGTTGTTTTACCTCCATCAAATTTTTGGTGGGATGGGACACCGGATCGATCCGGCGACCGCTGGCGCTCGGGTCACATACGCGCCTCCGCCCGCTTTTTCTTACTTGGAACGCCAAGTAATACGACCGCGGGTCAGGTCGTAGGGCGACATCTGTACGGTGACCTTGTCGCCGGGAAGAATGCGGATAAAGTTCATGCGCAGCTTGCCCGAAATGTGAGCCAGAATTTTGTGGCCGTTGGGCAGCTCCACCTGAAACATTGCGTTGGGCAGCGCTTCGATTACGGTGCCCTCCAGCTCGATTACATCATCTTTTGCCATTATGTGTGTTTACCCTCCTCGGTCAAATCGCGTCCTCGTCCCCTGTCCAGAGGGCGAGCGCCTTGCGGATGTCGCTGTTTGTCAGGCGGCCGCTTTCCAGCAGCTTGCGGCGGGTTTTCTCGTCGCACACACCCTGACGGCTTACATGCCTGCGCCGTTTGCGCTTGGGGCTTTCCGCCCGGCGCGCACGGCCGTTTGCGAGCAGAAGAAAATCCCCCTCTTCCGCCACGACCAGCATCAGCTGTCCCTTATCCCTGCCGGTAAGCGACAGGACAATATCGGAAGCCTGCAGCTCCGTCATTACAGCACCTCACCGTCGATATTGGTCAGGATCTCCGCCTCGCCATCCGTGATGGCAATGGTGTTTTCGTAATGGGCGGACAGCTTGCCGTCCTTCGTCTTAACCGTCCAGCCATCCGGCAGGACTTTGACGTCGTACACACCCACGTTGACCATGGGTTCCACCGCAATGGTCATACCGCGCTGCAGTCGGATACCGTGGCCGGGGCGGCCGAAGTTCGGCACCTCGGGCGATTCGTGCAGTGCACTGCCGATGCCGTGGCCGACATACGAACGCACCACCGAAAAACCGTTCTTTTCCACATAAGCCTGCACGGCTGCGGAAATATCCGAAACGCGATAGCCCTCGCGGGCAAATTTGATGCCTTCAAAAAAGCTCTGCCGGGTCACTTCGATCAAACGCTTGGCCTCGTCGCTCACCTCGCCGCAGGGCACGGTGCACGCACAGTCGCCGTGATGGCCGCCGATCAGCGCGCCTACGTCGACCTTGACGATATCCCCTTCCTGCACCACGCGGGTCATGGACGGAATACCGTGGATCACCTCATCGTTGATCGAGATACAGGCGCTGCCAGGAAAGCCGCCATAGCCAAGGAAAGAAGGCGTTGCGCCCGCTTCCTCGATCGTTTGACGGACGATCCGGTCGATCTCGCCTGTGGTGACGCCGGGGCGGACGGCATCCGCCGCCGCCTTACGGGCCAATGCCGTAATGCGGCCGGCGATACGCATCCGCTCAAGCTCCTTATCTGTTTTAATGTGGATCATATTTTACAGACCCAGCGCCTGTACGGCAAGCTTCTCGGTTTCCCGGATGCCCTGTGTGCCGTCAATGGTCTTGAGCTTGCCCTGCGCCGTGTAATAATCGATCAACGGCTCGGTCTGCTCATGATAGGTCTCCTGACGGCGGCGAACCACATCGGGCTGGTCATCGCTGCGGATGATCAGCTTATCGCCGCAGATATCGCAGATGCCCTCTACACGCGGCGGGTTCGCCACCACATGATAGGTTGCACCGCAGCGCAGGCAGACACGACGGCCGGTCATGCGCTTTTCAATCACTTCATACGGCACATCGAGCGACAGTGCACAGTCGATGTTCGCGATCTTGTCCAGTGCTTCCGCCTGCGGGATCGTACGC
This sequence comes from Agathobaculum desmolans ATCC 43058, assembly GCF_000701665.1. Classification (GTDB taxonomy): domain Bacteria; phylum Bacillota; class Clostridia; order Oscillospirales; family Butyricicoccaceae; genus Agathobaculum; species Agathobaculum desmolans. The sequence goes on from NZ_JNJN01000001.1 coordinate 119,890, forward strand.
GGAAAACCGTCCAGAATAAAACCGCTCTTGCAGTCACGCTTGGCAATTCGCTCCTCAAGCAGGTCAATGACGAGTTTATCCGGTACCAACTGGCCGGCATCCATAAAGTCCTTTGCCTGCCGGCCAAGCGGGGTGTCGTTCTTGATCGCCTCGCGCAGGATATTGCCAGTGGAGATGCTCGGTACGCCCATCTTTTCGATCAGATAAGATGCAAGCGTGCCCTTGCCGGCGCCCGGAGCGCCCAGTAAAATCAAATTCACTTGAAATCAGCCTCCAGCATTATTCCAAAAAGCCCTTGTGATGACGCATCAGCATCTGCGCTTCCATCTGCTTAACCGTATCAAGCGCAACACCGACCACGATGATGACCGAAGTGCCACCGAGCGCCACGTTGGACAGCGTCGGGGAGATGGCGCCAACAATCAGCGGAAGGATTGCGATAACACCGAGGAAGATCGCACCGACAAAGGTAACCTTGCCGAGCGCCTTGGTGATGAAATCGCTGGTCGGCTTGCCCGGACGGAAGCCCGGAATGAAGCCGCCGTTCTTCTTCAGGTTGTTGGCGATCTCGATCGGGTTGAACTGGATGGATGCGTAGAAATACGCAAAGGCCAGAATGAGCAGACCGTAAACCACGATATAGAACGGGCTGGACTGCGAGAACAGGTTCAAAATATGCCAACCGAACGTGTTAGCCTCCGGCTTCCAGAACATACCGATTGTCTGCGGCAGCGAGAGGATGGACGACGCGAAGATAATCGGCATAACGCCGGCCGCGTTGACCTTGATCGGCAGGTGGGTGGACTGGCCGCCGTACATCTTACGGCCAACCACACGCTTCGCATACTGCACCGGGATACGGCGCTCCGCGTTGGACATGAACACAATGAATACCACAACGCCCAGACCGATGATGACCATCAGCACAGCCGACAGGATGCCGGATGCGCCGCCCTTGATCAGGTTGAACAGCGTGGAGATCAGCGCCGGACCACGGGAAACGATGCCTGCGAACAGGATGATCGAAATGCCGTTGCCGATGCCGTTCTGGGTGATGTGCTCGCCCAGCCACATAATCAGCGCCGTGCCGGCGGTAAAGGTCAGCACAATCGCCGCACCGGCCAGCACACCCGTGTTGGACAGGAAGCCCTCCGTGCGCAGCAGCGCGTAGAACGAAAAGCCCTGCAGAAGACCCAGAACAACCGCAACGTAGCGGGTCCAGGAAGCGATCTTCTTGCGGCCTTCCTCGCCGCCGTCCTTTACCAGCCGCTCGAGAGCGGGGATGGCAACGGTCAGCAGCTGCAGGATAATGGACGCGTTAATATACGGGGTGATCGACATGGCGAAGATCGTCGCGTTGGACAGACCGCCGCCCGTGAACATGTTCAGATAACCGAGCATCGAACCGGATACCGATGCCTGCTCAAAGTAAGCAGACAGCAGATTCGTGTCGATGAACGGAACAGGAATGCACGAACCGAAACGGAAGATCAGCAGAATAAACAGCGTATACAGGATCTTCTTGCGCAGTTCGGGCATACTCCAGGCGTTTTTAAGGGTTTGAAACACCTTAAATCACCTCGGCCTTTCCGCCTACGGCTTCGATCTTCTCCTTTGCGGACGCCGAGAACGCTGCAGCCTTAACGGTCAGCTTTTTGGTCAGCGTGCCGTTGCCTAGGATCTTAACGCCGTCGAGAGCATTCTTGACGATGCCAGCCTCACGCAGGGACTCTACGGTGACTTCAGCGCCGTCTTCAAACTTCTCCAGTGCGGATACATTGACCGGTGCGTAGGTGGTGCCGAAAATGTTATGGAAGCCACGCTTCGGCAGACGGCGTGCCAGAGGCATCTGGCCGCCTTCAAAGCCCGGGCGGACACCGCCGCCGGAACGGGCCCACTGGCCCTTGTGACCGCGGCCTGCGGTCTTGCCGTTGCCGGAACCAGCGCCGCGGCCCTTGCGGTAAGCGGGCTTGGACGCGCCTGCGGCAGGCGATAATTCGTGAAGCTTCATGGGTTACGCCTCCTCTACTACTTCGAGCAGGTAACCGATCTGCTTGACCTTGCCGCGCGTCTGCGCGTTGTCCGGCTGAACGGTTACATCGTTGATCTTCTTAAGCCCCAAAGAATGAGCGGTCGCGATGTGCTTATCCAAGCGGCCGACCAGGCTCTTTTTCAGGGTAATCTTCATGTTAGCCATTGTGAGTTACCCCTTTCTTACAGTTCTTCTACGGCTTTGCCGCGAACAGCAGCTACCTGAGCCGCATCGCGCAGGCTCTTCAGGCCTTCCATCGTTGCGGTAACAACATTCTGCGGGTTGTTGGAGCGCAGGCACTTGGTACGGATGTCCTTGATGCCGGCAGCCTCAACGATTGCACGGACTGCGCCGCCGGCGATAACGCCGGTACCGGGAGCAGCCGGCTTGAGCAGAACGCGGCCTGCACCGAACGCGCCGATAACCTCGTGCGGAATGGTGCTGCCCTTCATAGAGATCTTAACGAGGTTCTTCTTCGCATCTTCGATGCCCTTGCGGATGGCATCCGGAACTTCTGCAGCCTTGCCGGTGCCGAAGCCTACGGTGCCCTTGCCGTCGCCTACAACGACCAGCGCGGAGAACTTCATCACGCGGCCGCCCTTAACGGTCTTGGATACGCGATTGAGCGCTACGACGGTTTCGGTAAACTCGTCCTCACGCTTATCATTTCTGTTAAACTGAGCCATGTTTTACCTCCTCCCGACTTAAAACTGCAGGCCGCCCTCACGGGCGCCTTCCGCGAGTTCCTTCACGCGGCCGTGGTACAGATAGCCGCCGCGGTCAAACACGACAACTTCGATGCCCTTGGCCTTGCAGCGCTCGGCAACCAGCTGGCCAATCTTCTTGGCTGCTTCCTTGTTGCCGCCGTACTCGGTGAAGTCCTTCTCGGCAGTCGAGGCGGAAACCAGGGTAACACCGGCAACATCGTCGATGACCTGGGCGTAAATATTCTTGGCAGAACGGTATACGTCGAGACGCGGACGCTCGGCGGTACCGCTGATCTTTGCGCGTACGCGCTTGTGGCGCTGCAGACGCGCCTTGTTGGAATCCTTCTTCGAAACCATTTAAATCCGTCTCTCCTTTCCTTACTTCTTCTTCGCGCCGGTCTTGCCTTCCTTGCGGCGGACGTACTCATCAGAGTAGCGAATGCCCTTGCCCTTGTAGGGTTCCGGCGGACGCTTCTCGCGGATCTCCGCAGCAAACTGGCCGACCTTCTGCTTGTCAGGACCGGAGATGATGATCGAGTTCGGGTTGGGAACATCGATCGTGATACCCTCGATCTCAGTCATCGTAACCGGATGCGAGTAACCGAGGTTCATAACCAGATCCTTGCCCTGCTTCTGCACACGGTAGCCAACACCCTGTACGCTCAGCTCCTTCTTGAAGCCTTCGGTAACGCCTACCACCATGTTGTGGATCAGGCTGCGGGTCAGGCCGTGCAGCGCACGGTTCTGCTTGTCGTCGTTCGGACGGGTGACGAGGATCTCATTTCCCTCCATCGCAACATTCATGTTGGGATGGATCTCACGGGTAAGGGTGGCCTTGGCGCCCTTAACGGTCACAACGTGGCCGTCGATCTTGACTTCCACACCGGCCGGGACGGCAATCGGCATTCTACCAATTCGAGACATACTTCAAACCTCCCCTTACCATACGAATGCGAGGACTTCACCGCCGACATTCAGCTCGCGCGCCTTCTTGTCGGTCATGATGCCTCTCGAGGTGGAAATGATGGCAACGCCGAGGCCGCGGAGCACCTTGGGAAGCTCCTGTGCGCCGGCATATACACGCAGGCCGGGCTTGGAAACGCGCTTGAGGCCGGAAATGGCCTTCTGGCGGCCGTCCACATACTTCAGCGTGATGCGGATGATGCCCTGCGTATTGCCCTCGACAACTTCGAAAGCCTTGATATAGCCTTCGTCGAGCAGGATCTGGGCAATTGCCTTCTTCATTTTGGACGCGGGTACGTCCACGCTGGCATGACGAGCATTGCCGGCGTTGCGGATACGGGTCAGCATATCCGCGATGGGATCAGTGATCTGCATAAATGCTCTCCTTTTCAAGAAGTTTGGGGGTAGTGCAGCAATCGGAGTGGGTTAATCTCCTGATTGACCTGTTTGCCTCCCACTTTTCTTTACACTGCCTGTGGCCCTTCCACAAACAGCGGCTGTGGGGATCGCGATTTTTTTGCCTTACAGCAAAAAATCGCCGGCCTGAAAGCAACCAGACCAACGATAATTATAACATGATAAAGCTTTGGCTACAATGGAGAAAATGCCGATTTTTACGCAGTTTTTCCCCTTTTCGCAGTCAAAATGCCATACCAACGCTATAACGGCAGGTCGGCCGTGTTTTCCGCCGCACCTAAGACCGCGCCAGAGATCCCGGTTGACGGCCCGAGGTGGATCGTGCCGTGTGCCTATCCCGTATAGCACGGGCTGCACCGGTCACGTGTCGCGCATTGCGTGACTATATAGTAGTATACACCAGTCTTACCGCATTGCGCAAGTACTAATTTTCACTTTTAAGGACTTTTTTGCGCTCATTTGTAAGCGTCAAATAGAAATTCAGAAAAGCACAAGGGTGGAGTTTTGCCTCCACCCTTGTGTGCTGTTTCAGGTATGTACTTTTTTACGGCTGTCAGGATAAACGACTTTGGCTTTCTTGTAACCTCTCCAACCTAAGTGCTGGCCGCAGCGGTCACAGTAGGCCACGAACTCGCGTTCCAGCGTTATGCCACATCTGGGGCAGACATAATAGGCATGACCATTCGGGAATACCATCACTTCCTTAACAAGGAGCTCCATGCGGTACTCAGCAAAGCGCATAAGCAGTTGCCATAGAAACGATGGAGAAAAGGAT
>NZ_JNJN01000002.1 GCF_000701665.1 Agathobaculum desmolans ATCC 43058
GCGAAAACGTAACCTGCCGCCCATCCGGAAAATGCTCAAACCGTTGCAAAAAATATGCCGGATTACTTGCATCTCTGGACGATGCGCTCACGCCCTCTTTGCCAACCGTAATAATCCCCTCAGCAACCCACCTGTCGATGCAATATGACCAAGAGCCACTATACTCTGACGCCGCACGCTGATTAACCGGATTGCCAAAATACCAGTTATCCAGCAAATTAGGATTGGTGATCTCGGATAGCCGGGTGTGGATCGTCGTCTCGTCGCTTCCAGTGACCTTGATATCCTCCCCGGTCAGTGTCACATCCGCACTGAGCGGTTTTTTGTTGATCGTGCGGGTTTGGGGCACGCTGTACGCGAATATGTCCTGCTCCTTACCCGTGGGATCATACACCGCTTTTATCATGTCGCCTGCGCCGTCGCCGTCCTTGCCTCTGGCAGCCACTAACTGCCAGTGTGCGCTGTTTGGCGGAGCGATCCCCGTGCAGGGTGCAATATTGACATAGCTAGATCCGCCGTGCTCAACCTTATTGCCCGGAACGTAATTTTTGATCGCACTATACGTTTCCCATAGCATCCTATCCCGCTCGGTCTGTGCCCTGGCTTCCTCTGCCGCTTTTCGCCCCTGTTCCGCCACTTCCCGCTCCTGCTCTGCCGCTACGCGGCTATTCTCTGCATGTACACGCTCCTGTTCCGCAATACTACGCGCCTGTTCGGCAGCAACACGTTTTTCCTCAGCCGTAGTGCGCAGCCCGTCTGCATTTGCTCGTTCTTGCTCCGCTTGCACACGGGTCTGTTCTGCCGCCGCACGTCCCTTCTCTGCGCTTACGCGCTCCTGCTCCGCCAGCTTGCGGGCTTGTTCGTCAGATTCCCATTGGACGGTGTCATCCTCCACCTGTCCCAGCATTTCAATCGCACCGTTCACGCTCGGAACAATGATCTCTCTTGCCAGCCGGTCGAAAACGTTCTTGTTCTCGTCCGGCGTACCCGTCAGCGTGTCAGGGGATGCAATCACACCCTTGCGCGCAATCTGCTCAGGCGTGATTTTAAGGTCACGAATCGCCATTCTATCCCTCCTATCGCTTCGCCTCTCCGGCCTCCACATATTTCAGCTCAATTTCATACACGCCAAACCCCTCGTTCACCGCGTCCGAAATCAGTATCACTTGTATCAGCTTCCACTTTTTCTTTTTCACTAGCGGCGGCACCACCGTATTCACGCTCGTGTTGAACGTAAACCGCGCAAGGTCGATGTCGTCAAACGTCAGCCGGTCCGCAAGAATCACCTTGTAGCGCTTGCCTGAGTCATTCTCCGTGCGAATCCAAACCTCCACCTTGCTGCGCGCATAACTCTTCACATGGATGGCGCTGCCCTTCTTCGGCATGGTCTTCAGCATGGAAAGGTCGCCCATCGCGTCCAACTTGGTCGCCCACTCGGCATGGATGGCCGCGCCATCGTCGTTGTACGCGCGCATCAGTGTCTCGTTGGTGCTGGTCACAAGGTCGTCGTTGAACTTGCACAGCCTGCCGTCTGCCGTGCCGAAATACAGCGTCTGCTCATCCGTCCGCAGCACCCGCGCCGGGATGTTCTCCCAATAATACCACTCATACCCGTTATCACTACGATCCTGGTTGCCGTCCGCCACATAGGCGTGTCCGTTCGGCAGCACAAGGATGTACCAGCCGCGCCATACCGCGCTCACCGCCTCCGCCCGCCCCAACTCCTTGGTCAGCCTGCGGTTGATTCGACGGCTCCGGCAGAACATCTGCCGCACCTGCATGTTGTTGTAGTAGGTGGTTGTCGGCGCATACACGCCGCGCGGGGAAAGGAACAGCGGATCATCGTTGAGGTTTGCCGCCGAGTATCGGGCAATCGCACCGTACCCCGGCACACCCTCCTTCAGCGGAAACGCCGCCACGTCGTTCATCAGCTTGCCCGCATGGTGCCAAATCGTGCCCTCCTGCCGGTTGTCCTTCTTGATGAGCAGCAGCTCGCCCTGTGCCTTCACATAACACATGATGGGGAAATCGCTCGACCCCACCACCGAATAGTTGCTGTCCGGAAAGTAGGTCGGGTCATTCAGGCCGGAAAACCACTCGGTCGCCGCGTGCGCGTCATTGCCGGATACAAACACGCGGTTGCCCGCGCCGTCCAGTCCATAAACAGCAAATATCGTGCAGCCGAGTATCTTGCTGCGCGCGTCCGTTGTCTTGGCAAATTTGATTTCCACATTGCTTGTTCCGGCGTTCTCCGGCGCTTTGGGTGCAGCCGCAAACGTCACCGTGCCTTTTTTGGCGTCAAAGCTCTCCACGGGGATTGCTTCTTTGGTAATAAAATAACTCGCTTCGGGCTTTGCGTCCGCATCCAGCTCGGTCACGTCCAGCTGAAAGGTCTTGCTGCTGCCGTCCGCTACAAAGCGATTGCGCCGCCATTTGCACAGCATATTTACTTTTTCATATGCTTCGCCGCCGCCCGTGGGTTTATGTCCAAAGCTTGTCAGCGGGCAGTATGCAGTGTCATCCGCTACCAGTTTTGCCGATTTGCCATCATACACCACCATTTCCGCGCCGGTCATAATATACAGCTTGCCGTTCATGTAAAATCCCTGGCTGTGGCCTCCGGTTTTCAGTCCGCCAAGCAGTTCCGTTTTGCCGCCTTCCACCAGCTGATATTGCGCATCTAGCTTCACCTGATAGAGCTTTGCCCCTGCGTGCACAACGAATACGCGCCCCGCCTGCGCGGCCGCCGCCGCCACCTCACCCTCATAGGGGAAAATGCCGCTCACCGCTTCGGTCTCACCAAACCGGCATACCGTGCGCCAGCCCCAGCGCCGTTCCGGCGCGCCACCCTCATCTGCAATGATGTTCACCGCCCGCGGGCTGCGGCTGTCGTCGATCTGGGTCTCATCGGTCGAGTAGTCCAACCCGCGAAACCGGCGGTAGTTCTTCGTCGCGCTCCGCGCCATGGTAAACGCCGGCGTCTTGATTTGTTTGGGCATATTACTCTGCCACCTCCGTCAGCGCAGGCGCCGCCTCTTCCAACGCCTGCACAAATTTGTTGTATTCCATCACCATTTCAGCTTTCTTGTCTGCCTCATCCGCCATAAAGCAGCTTACAAGTCCGTGCGGCAGGGCGCTCCGCGTAATGCGGTCATCCCAGTCAATTTCGGTCTCGTCTATCGCTGTCACTTCGGGGGCAATCTGCAAGCAGGGCTCCCCTCGTTGTGCGCGGATCATATTCTCGTATGGCAGCGCCTCCATCAGCAGGCGCTCCAAAAACAGCGGCGCATATTTGTCAAAATCCGCATCCGTCCCCTGCGAGGAAAACAGGATCGCCGCCGCCAAATCATAGATTTTTCTTATCGTCGCCATGTCGGCCTCCCATAAACAAAAGCAGAACGCGCCGCCCCTCGCATGCCGCACCACGGCCACGGGGAGCGACGCGCTCTTTGTATCAGGTGTTGTCGGTCGCGGAAACCACGTCCGAGGTAAATTTGCCGTCCGGCGCAAACGCCACGCACTTAATCGTCTGGTCCTTCTGGGTCGTAACCGTGCCGCCGGTCGCAACAATCGTGCGATTCTTCGAAAAACGCGGATCCGATCCGTCCAGCGTATAGTAAATGCTCTGCGCGCCCGCTGCTGTCACCGTCGCCGTGTGGGCACTGATCTTCACATCGCACGCCTGCTTCTTGCCGGTCTCCACCAACGTGTAAACACCCTTCGCGAGCGAACCGATGACAAATGCGTCAAACAGGTTGCGCGCCTCAATCAGCGTGCCGGAAATGCCCTGCGGCGTGGTGTTTACCTTAAGTTCGGTAATCTTGTCCGCCTGCACCAGCGCACTCTTGTGCGCACAGATAAACTGGCAGCCTGCCGGCATCAGATCCTCCGGTGTTTCGATCACGCGGAAGGTCTTGCATCGGCCCACCTCGCCCTTGCGCACCGCGTCCACCGCCAGCTTTTCCACCTCGGTAAACTGCTTGCTCTCCGCCAGCGCGGAAACCACCTTCGGGCTGCACCACACCACGCGGTTCTCCACCGGCACACGCTGGTTCACAAACGCTACGCGCGCCTTCTCCAGCTCAGCCAGCGCGGTCTGCTCGGTCACGGCCGCCGCCTCAGCTACTGCGCCAAGACTTGCGTACTTGTTCAGCGCGTACTTATCCTCAAACGGAATGACTACCTGCGCGTTCTGGTTCTTCACCCACTCGCCAGTCGCCGCGCCAATGCTGCGGCTGCGCGAGTTGCCCAAGTCAATCGTGCCGGTGTATGCCTTGTCCTGCTCCATCTTGTACAGGTGTACGTTGGGTACGATCTCGCTCGGGTCGCCGTAACGCGCCGTGCCCTCACGCTTGTAATCGTTGTACGGTACCGTGGTCGGTACATAGATCTTCACCGTGTCCACGCCGTCAAACTCCAAGCTGCCGTTGGTGTGCGGCTTCACGAATGAATCCGCCAGCCACTGCTTTTCCATCTTGCCTGCAAATTTATCCGAAAGATTAAACTGCATATCGAACCTTCCTTTCGATGTATCCTGTTATTTTCGTGTAAGGGCGGCTCCGCTGCCCTTACATCCCGCTGCTTTGGGACGCGTGTCCCAAACCGCCTCTGCCGTGCAGAGGCGAGGGGGTTATGGCCCAGGTCACGCTCTCTTGGCCTTCGGCCAATTCACCTTGTCGAATCCGGTTTCTCGGGAAACGGATTCGTATCTAAGGGGGACAGCGTCTCCCTTAGAAGGCAAACGCGCTCGCAAAGTCCGCCTCAAAACCGCTCTCTTCCGCCGCGCCGGATAAACTGCCCGCCGCCTGCTTTCGGTTCTGGTCGTTCTTTGCCGCAATCGCGTTTTGCGCTGCCGCCTGCTCGGCCTGATAGCGCCAGTGCGCCTCCATCGGGCTTGCGCCCTGCTGTACCAACTCCACTACGCGCGGCGGAATATCGCCCGGTCTGTGTACACCCGTTGCAATTTCATAGGCATCCCACGCCTGCACCTCGGCCTGCCTATGCGCCTCGGTCACAGCCTGCTGGGCGCGCTGCTGCACCGCGGTGATCTGCTGCTGCCGCGCCGCGCGCTCCTGCTGGGCGGCATGCCGTCGGGCTGCCACCCGACCCTCGGCAATCGCCTGCAAGGCGACGTCCGGCGTGTCGGGAAACTCCCCGCGGCACTTTTCCACCTCGGCCTGCAACTCCATTCGGTTTTGCTGGGCTTCCAGCCGCTCCATATACTGGGCGCGTGTCATGCCGCTTGCCTCCGCATATCGGTCCAGCATCCGCAGCTCCCGCTCGGCCTTCCGGTCGTAGTTCATGCCCTTCTCCAGCAGTTCCACAGGGTTCATGCCCAGCGCACCAGACAGCGCCGAAACGGCGTCACCGGGCAGCATGATCTGCCGGCCGTTATACGTCATCATCACCGGCGCGACCGGCTGCGCCTCGTCGTGATGGTCCTCTGGTTGCTGCTCTTCCTGTATCGCGCCTTCCGGCTGTTCGGCTCCCTGCTGGCTTTCCAGTTCGCCTCCCGCGCCCTCGCCTGTCTGCTGCTCTGCGGTCTGCTGGCTTTCCAGATCGCTCCCAAGCAGTGCGCTCTCAAAGTCGCTGTCGAAATTCGCGTCCATGTCCGCGCTGAGATCTGCGCCGCCGTCCTCGCCCTCCGCGAAAAACTGCAGCCCGACCCGTGCGCGAAGCTCGCCCCCGCTTGCGTAATTGCTGGCTTTCCAATTACTCATAACGCCTGTCCTTTCTATATCGCAACGGCTCGTCGCCGGTTGCTTCATTTTTTTGTCCTGCGCTGCGGCGGACGGTGCGCCACTCGTCTGCATTCCGGCGCCCCCATCCGCTGTATCCCTGCACACAACTGTGTGGCTTGGGCGGCTTATGGCATGTTATGACCGCCCGCCGCAGCGCAGGCATTTCCCCTTGTACGTTTTCCGGCACTCTGACGGACGGGCGATGCTGATGATCGCCCGCCGCCAACATGAAACAGGAGGTATCACTTCCGGACGGCTTTCACCGCCCGTCAGAGTGCCGGAGCATTTCCCGCGCCTTTCGGCGCGCATTGATCCGCGATTCTGTGAATCGCATCATAAAGTCGGGCTTTGCCTTACTTTGTGATTCCCCGACCCAGCCGCCTTGGGCGGCGCTGTTCGGGTTTCGGCGGACGTGTCCGCCGTATATAGGGGGCTTATGAAGCCCCTTATACGGGTGTGCGGGCACTCCCGCACCTGATCCACCCGCCGCATTGCGCTCTCGCAATGCACCGCGTCAAACATGGTTTTAACCTGCTGGTCGGTATACTCGTACCCGCTCGCCGCAAGGTTACCGAGCAGGCTCACCGCCTTGCATGCGCGGGTCACGCGCGGCTCCGCCAGGCGCACAAAGCGCTCGGCCTTGGTTTCGTCCGTCTTATTCATCCCATCACACCTCCCTGTAATCCGCTCATCTGCATTTCTGCTTCCTGTCGGCGGCGGATGGCATCCATCAGCCCGCCCTTATCGCGCACCATGCCGTCCGGCACCCGCTCCAAATATTCGGATGCATCCGGTATGATATTCGCCCGCATCATGTTGTCGAGCGTGGTGATCTGCAACGTCTGTGCCCAGTAGCTCGCCGCGCCCACGTTAATTTTCAGGTCAAGCGCCTCCACCGGCAGTTCGGAAAAGTCATATTCCGCCACGCCAATCCGCTCCTCGCTCTCTCCCAGCTCATTTGTCGCCTTGTCCGTGATTTTCACCTGCCGCAGCCCGTAATAGGCGTGCATCATGTCGATCAGCACGCGGGTATAGTCCTCAATAAACTGGTAATACGCCAGCCGCGTCAGGCTGAGCGGCGCGGCCGTCGCCTGCTGCACCGCCACAATGGCAGAGGTGTTATCCGGATTTTTGATATTGCCGAGCGCCGCATCATTCGCGCCAGCCACATTGCGGATGGTCTCCATCAAACTCTGGGTGATGCCGGTGGCGTCGGTCGGCAGCGGCATGGAGCCTGCAACGCCAGTCAGTGCCTGTGTCGGGTCGCCGCGCACGGCGATTGTGGTCGCGTTTGCGTCCCACCCATCCGGGAATTTTCCCTTGTCGTACACGAGCTTTGGCAGCGCATTGTTGTTCAACTGGATCGCCAGCGCCGTGTACTGTTTATTGATGGAAATCTGCGCGTTGATCAGCTCCACATTTTCCAGCACACCGTGGTAGCTGTTTTTCCGCGGGGACCAGCTCATATACGCAATCGGATACAGCGTCATGTCTGTCTGCACCGGCTTCTGCACCATCACCCGCCCACACGCCTTGCAAAAGTGTACGTTTCCGCCTTCCTTCCAAAAGCGTGTCAGCAGGGTGCCCAGCGCGTCCCCTTCGGTCTGCTCGCTGTCGCCCTTGTACAAGCCCTCGTTTTCGCCCTGGATTTCCTCCCACTCCGCACAGCCCGCCTGTTTCGCCATGCGGCGGATCTCGCCCACCGGCAGCCGCTGCACCACAATAATGTATGGCTGTGCCTGCACCCTGCGGCTCGCGGGATTGCCGAACAATACATTGGTGTTCATCAGCATCTCGGCCTGTATTTCACCCTGTACGCCGGGCAGGCCAGTGTGTTTGTCCGCGTCAAACCAATAATACAGCGCCACATCGCCATCTATGTAAGCGTCCCTGAGCAGCTCGCGGTGCATATCCTTGATCTTCTGCCGTTCCACCACCCGCTCGATGGACTGCTCCAGCACCAGTGCCGCCTCTTCAGCAGCCTCATCCGGCAAAAACGGTTCAATCTCCTGCGCCACATCGTCGCTCACAATCTGTGCCACCTTGTAGTTGGTGATTTGGCGGATGATATTCAGCGTAAGCGGGCGTACCTGTTTGGTCTTTACGCCCTCCCACTGGCGGCCCTCGTAAAAACGCTCACAAATCTCCACGTCATCGTAGAGGTTCAGCCCTTGATTGTAGCTGACGCCCTTCTGATACTCCGTCTGGATGCGTTCCGCCGTCATCTCTTGCTTGTCCATCAGTTTATTTCCTCCTGCCCCTCATCCGTGCCGTTATAGCTCAGGATATTGCGCAGCTCCCGCGCGTCCACGCCGCGGCTCCGTTCGTGGTGCAGCTCCTGCCGCAGCTGCATCACGGTGTCCTCGCTCTGCTGCAGCGCTTCGCTCAGGCGGTCACACCGCCGAAGAGCCTCGGCGAATTCCTTTTCGTTCTCCTTGGCAATGCGTTCAAACCCTTCCGCCACATGCTCCCACCGTGTCACACGATCCTGTTCCTCCAGCAGCTCCGCATTTTTGGCAATCAGCGCATTTTGTAGCTGTGTAGCCCGCCGCAGGGATAACGCCGCAAGCGCCATCGCTGCAGCGCCCAGCAAAATCATTGCAATTTCCATGCTTCGCATCCTTCCTCCGCGCTCCGCGCGGCATAAAATCTCATCCAAACCCGCGACATGTGCGTGGGTTTGGATACCCCGACTCAGCCGCCTTGGGCGGCGTACCCCAGGGCATCTTCTCTTGCCCCTGCGGGGCAATTCACCTTATCCTTCGGGTATCGAAAGTCGGTTTCTCCGGAACCGGCTTTCGTATATAGGGGACTTTGGAAGTCCCCTATACCTCCGTTAATACCCAAATACATCACCGATCTCCTCCTCATATGTCCTGTAATCACTGTTCCACTTGCCCGGTACGCTCGCTGGCAGCGGGCAGCCGTCGCAGAAATAGCGGATCGCGTCCGGCGCGTGCGTCACCTCATGCGGCTCGGTCGCGCAGTCATTCGGGTGTTTCTCATCGTGCTGCAAGGCAGGCAGCGTGCGGATCAGGTTAACGCAGGTGTCAAACATCCGCAGTTTCGGCTGTTTCTTGCCGAACTCGTCCGGTTTGGCATCCAGCCGCCGCTTGAGCTCATACCAACCCGCCACACGGCCGTTGCTCACCTGATCCAGATATACGCCTTCCTCAGCAAAGATGTCTGCCACGCTTCTTCCGGTCTCCTGCCGCCGGTTCCAAAGGTCCTTGGGGGCAAACCACGCGGTAATGTAGTCCTCGCCGTTGCGCTCCCGCAACAGCTTCGCCGCCTGTGGGATGATAAGATTCGGCTCATATACCTCGCGGTATACCACTGCACTGTCTGTCTCATCCACCGCGATCCAGTATGCCGCCAGCATATCAAGGCCGTAGTCTATCGCCACATACCGCCGCCAGTAGTCCGGTATTTCAAACGGTCGCACCACATGCGTTTCGCGTTTGAACTCCGTAAAATACTGGCCGACGTAGTAGTCCCAGTTGCCCTCACGCAGTGCCTTGTACACCTCTTCGGGCAGGTTTTTCATGCGCTCCTCGTATTCGGGGTCGGATTCCATCAAAAAGGGATTGTCCTCCAGCTTTGCCGGAATAAACAGCCGGCTGCCACCCTCGCACTCGTGCACCTCCATCGGTGCACCGATGTCAATAAACCGGCTTTTCGCGTTCGCGTGACCCACACTGCCCGGGTTGGCGCTGCTCTTAACATGCTTGGGAAAATCGTTCACACCGCGCACGCGCGATATCATGTAGCGGTACTGCGTCTCGGTAAAATGCGTCATCTCATCAAAGCGGATCACATCATACTCGGCGGACTGGTACTGCGTCACATCCCCCTCGGTCGCAATATATCCCATTTCAATAGTAGATCGTCCAATCGTCCAAATGTGTTTGCTCTGGTTGTACCTTGCCACCTCGCGCGGATACAGCTGCAAGGTCTGCGGCACCATGGAGCGCTCCAGCTCCTTGTATGTGCGGCGTAAAATCAGCTGCTTGCTGCCCTGATACTGTAACGCATACAGCAGCGCGTCCAGCGCCTGCACAAAGGTCTTGCCGCCGCCCGCTGCACCGCCGTACAGCACTTCAAACGCATCTGTCTCAATAAACAGCTTCTGCTTGGGCGTCAGCCGAAAGTCAAGGTTCATCCTGCCCCTCCTTTGCGGGGTCTACCAGCGTTAATCTTACCTGCACTTCAGGTGCCGCGTCCGGCGCGTCCATCATCTGCCGCTCAAGGCTCTGCTGCTGCGCCGCCACATCCTTCATCGTGCCGGCCAGCTCCCGCAGCGAGCTGCCCGTGTAGTGATCCACAATCTCGCGCAGCCGGTCTACCTCTTTCGCTTCCAGCGCGATCACGCCGTCTGCCGCCGCCCGCCGCAGCGTTTTCAGCCCCTCGTCAATCTGCCGGCACTCCGCACCGGCCGCCGCCACCTTGCGGTCAAGGGCGCCGAGCGCCTTGTCCACAATGCGTCCGCACTTGCGGATGGAAGCGCGGCGCGCTTCCCGCCTTGCTGCTGCCGCGTCCTCGTCCGCGTCCCATTGGGTATGCACCCAGTCCGCAAGGGTGGATTTTGGTATGTTCATCCGGCACGCCGCGTTGGTAATGGATACGCCCGACGCCACCAGCGCCAGCGCCTCCTCCTTGGTCTTAGGGTCATATTTGCTGCCCTGCTGCCGCATCTGCCGCACTTCCCTCCGTTTGGTCTTTTTCTTTGCTTCCCAGTATAATCGGAATAATCGGAAAAAACGGAAAACTTTCACGGGCACATAAAAAAGCGCCCGGGCGGCCGTCAGGCGCGCCCAAGCGCTTGGGATTTTCACCCCTCGTTTTTTGCAATATGCTCCCGCTCGTAAGCCCGCAGCAGCCTGTCCAGCGTCGGGCGGGAGATGCCCTGCTCCCGCGCGATCTGCACCTTGCTCTTGTGGCGCGTCACGCAATCGTGGTACACTGCCGCCATGTCCGGCAGCTCCGTCGGGCGGCGTCCTTTGTATTTGCCCGCGCGCTTAGCAATCGCAATGCCCTCGCGCTGGCGTTCCAACAAGTTGGTGCGCTCAAATTCGTTGATCGCCGCAATCACCGTCAGCATCAGCTTGCCGGTCGGTGTGTTGGTGTCCAGATTCTCGTGGTTGCTCACCAAACAGATGCCGCGCCGCTGCAGCTCCTCAGTCAGCGTCAGCAGGTCAGAGGTGTTGCGGCTGATCCGGCTGAAATCGTGGATATAGATCGTGTCTCCCTCGCGGGCATACTCCAGCATTTTCTGCAGCTCCGGCCGGTCCATGTTTTTCCCGCTCACCTTCTCCATAAACCACCGGTCGATGTCATATTTTTTCAGTGCCTCCACCTGCCGCGCCTCGTTCTGCTCTATCGTGCTCACACGCACATACGCAATTTTCGCTCCCGCTGCCATTTGTCCACACTCCTGTTCATAATTTGTAAAAGTCAAGTCCTTAACTTAGCTTTACGCCTGTAAAATAAACGCAAAACCAATTCTTTTTTTACGTTTTTCCCCGCGTCCCTCCCCTGTATCATTTGTATGTACCCTATTTTTACGCCGCATGGCGCAGCAAAGCCGGGCATCCCCGCCCGGTCTGTCTCACACGCCGTCCCGCAGCACCTTGCTCACCAGCTTCCGCGGCCCACTCTCATCCGCGTACCCCATGCGGATCGCAACGTCCGCCCAGGTCAGGCAGTCCATATACCGCAACCGCAGCGCGCGCCGCGTCATGCTGTCGCGGATGGACGCGATCCACTGCTGCACCTCCGCGCTCTCGTCCTCGCGCTGGGCGGCAAGCACCTGCACCCGTGTTCGCGCCTCCTCCAGATAGGCCGCGCCGAACAGGCATCCCACGCCGTATGTCTCTTCCATGCGCTGCGCATGCCGCGTTTCGCGGGCAAGCCGCTCCTGTTCCTCCTGCAGCTCCTGCAAAAGGCTATCATACTGTTCCAGTCTCTCCCGCGTCACAGTTCGTCGTCCTCCTCGTCGCCGCGTACCTGTTTCCCGCCGCTCTCGGCGTCCCTCCTGTCAGAAATATTATGTAAACTTATCTTTGCTTGTCGGTTTACATTGTCCGAACCTGTCTATGCCCTGTGTGTCGGAATTGTTAGACCCCGTACAAGCCACAAAAAGGGTCTCATTTCACCCTTTTTCATCCTGTCAGGGAATCTATTAAATCACATCAAAACACAGGGCGTGTACCTGTGTTTTGATTCCTCTACTCAGCGCCCTTGGGGCGCGTCCGGGGGTATCGAAACGCGGTTTCTTCAGGAACCGTGTTTCGTATATAGGGGGTATTGGATACCCCCTATACGTCTCCTGCGCCGCAGCCGCTCCCACGGGTCGGGCGCAGCCTTTTTGCGTTGCTGCTGCCAATAGCGGTCAAACGCCACGCGGTCATAGATGCGCCCCACCAGATATCGGTAATGGCCAAACTCATTTGCCACCTGCTCGTCTTCGATCACCACCACGCCGGGCGGTATCTCGCCCGCTGCCTCCTCGGGCAGCCGCAGCCGGATCGGCTCGTTCGGCGGTCGCAGGTTGCGGCTGGTGGAGTAGCGCCGCGCGCCCTTCGCCACCGGCTGCTGCAAAAAATACTGCGCCGTGTCGCGGAAAAACTCCTCGTTCTGCCGCAGCGGCCGCACGTCCACCGTGCCGTGGGGCCAGCACCGCGCAATTTCATCACGGATTTTGATGTACATCGCCGGACCTATCGCCCCGTGCATAATCAGGTGGTGGTGCACGCGCACCTCGGTGTCTGCGTCCGGCAGCGCGTGGTCGGTCGTCACCGCCACATAGCCGTGCTCGACGCCCAGCTTTGCCAGTGCGCGCTTTATCTTGCGGTGGAAGGCTTCCAGGCATCGCCCTTCATTCTCCGGTGCCTCGGCATAGGTCAGGCACACAAACAGATCGCGCATCTCCAAAAAATTCGCGCAGATAATCTGCATCAACCGCCACAGCGCCGCGCGGTCATTTATTTTTTTCTTGTATTCTTCGGTCTGCTTCTGCCGCTTCTGCCGCTGTCTGGGCGACAACCCCGGCAGGCACCCGCCCGTAAACAGCGATAGCTGATACAGGTTGCCGTTCGCTTCTTCTTTTTGGTTAACCATAAGCCCTCATTTTCCGTATTGACATTATACATACATTTGATATACTGTAATTAGAAAGGAGTGGATATTATGTCCGCAAAACCGTATTCCTTCCGCTTAGAGCCCGATCTCAAACAGCAGGCCGATCAATTATTTGCTGCACTCGGGCTCAGCACAAATGCCGCTGTAAATATGTTTCTGCGCCAAGCTGTGGCTGAACAGGCATTTCCGTTTAAGCCCGCCCTAACGCCTAACGCAGAAACCCGTCAGGCCATGCTGGAAACCCTTTCCGGGCAAAACCTCTCCGGTCCTTATTCCTCCGCTGCGTCCATGTTTGCCGCACTTGATGTGGAGGACGACGAACCGTGAGAGAGCTTTATCTGCACACTTCCTTTAAGCGTGATTATAAGCGCATCAAAAAGCGGCACTATCCGCTGAATGAATTAGAAACCGTCATCGAACTGCTCCGGCAGGATGAACCGCTCCCCGCACAATATCGGGATCACGCGCTTACCGGCGATTATGCCGGCTTACGCGAATGTCATATCCGTCCCGATTGGCTCCTCATCTATCGGCTGCATGACAATCAGCTAATCCTTGCGCTCACCCGCACTGGTACGCATGCCGATCTGTTTGATTTATAGTTGCGCCAAAAGCCGCCTCACATGGCGGCTTTTTCTGCGTCCAACATTCCTTGTTTTTTCAGTATCTTATAGGTGTTCCGGCAGTCCGCAAGCACGGTCTGCCAATAGTCGTTTGCTGTGCCGGCAAAGCCGAAGCGGCTCACCGCCAAATCTACGCCGTCCATCATATGCGCCACCATCAGCCCGCTGTCCAGCATCGCGCCCAGCTTGTCCCTCTGCTCGTTTGTCAGCCGCTTTTGCGTCTTGCGCTCGTAGTAGTCAGCCGCCAGCC
Source organism: Agathobaculum desmolans ATCC 43058 (assembly GCF_000701665.1). Classification (GTDB taxonomy): domain Bacteria; phylum Bacillota; class Clostridia; order Oscillospirales; family Butyricicoccaceae; genus Agathobaculum; species Agathobaculum desmolans. The sequence continues at coordinate 13,755 of NZ_JNJN01000002.1, forward strand.
CCAGCAGCTCCTTGTCTGCCATCGCTTAACCCCTCTCCGCTCTCTTCCAAAATCCTATCCAGCGTCTTGCGGATTCCTCGATGCCGGGCAACCTTAAAATCCGTCTCCAGACCATACAGATATAAAATCTGCTCGGTCAGGTTGCTCACGTCCGCCAGCTCCGCCGCCAGATGCTCGAGCCGTTCCTGCAGGTCGGTGTCTTTGCCGCAGTCCTCATGGAAGGTCTGCTTCATCTGTACCGCGCTGGCCGCGCTCACCGCCTCGCCTAGCTCCTCCATCAGCTTGCACACCTGCACCTCCGCGCCGTAATAGTCCGCAATGCGCATCAGTTTTGCCGCCCTCTTCGCGTTCATACCTTCCACCCTCCTATCACCTGATTGATTGCCCCGCCGAGCTTTCCCGCTATCTCTGCGTCCTGCTGCACCAGATCCTCCAATGCCCCGCGCAGGCGGGAAAACGTGCTCTGTAATTCGCCGAACAAAAAATTCACCTTGTGTGCCGCTGGTTTTTTCGCCCGCTGCAGCTTGTCCGCCATTTCCGTGGCACGCGCCTCCGCCGCCCGCACAGCCTCGGCCTGCTCGGCGGCGATCTCTTTGCGCAGCGCGTCCCGTTCTTCTTCGGTCAGCTCACGCGGCTGATCTGCCTGCTCGGCCAGTTTGTCAAGCTGCCGCTGCAATTCCGCAGCGGTCTGCGCGTTTGCTTTGGCAGCCTTGGCCTGCTCGGCGGCTTTCTGCGTTTCGGCTTTCAGCTTGTTTTTCACATCAGCCAGCTCGTCGTGCGCGTGGCGCGCCTCCTGCCCCTGCTGTTCCGCCCGCGCCCGCGCTTCATCGGCCGCAGCCTTCGCCTCGTCCCGTTCCTTCACCAGCGCCTGTATCTCTCGGCTGCTCATCCCTGCAAGATCATGCTCCTCGGCAAGCGCTTCGCGCTCCTCCTCCGGCATACCCAGCAGCGGCAGCAGCTGCGCATAACCCAGCTTGCCGAAAAAGTCCTGCGCCGTCTTGCCGGATAGCCCCACCTGCCCGTCTCCAAACTCACGCGCAATGCGCATGTAGTTCTGTGCCGTGCTCGGCTTATAGCCCAGCTCCGTGTCCAGATAGTGCAGCCACTCGCCCTGCGGCACCAGCTGCTTAGCCTCCTCCAGCCGCCGGCCGATCTGTACTACGCCGTCCATAAACATCCGCGCCACATTGTCGCGGATGGTATGGATCTCTGCCGTCACGATCTCGATCGACCGCACGGCCACTACCTCCTGTCCCATTTATGCCACACTCCTTGTCGTTTTTCCATCCGTCCGCACCGTCTGCAGGTGCGCCAGATATTCCTCCATAAACCGCGCCGCCGCAGGCTCGCGCGTTCGGTTGCCTTTCGCATAGCACTGCTTGCATGTCAGCGTGATCGGATCGATCTCCACCGTGTGCCAGCTCCTGCAGGGGGCGTCGCAGCGCCGCAGCAGCAGGATGATCGTCTTGCCCTCGGCATGGCGCTTTGCATATCCCGCCACGCAGTTATCCATTTGCTCGCCCTCGCGGGTCAGCTCATCTGCGCTGTCCACTGGGCGGATCAGCATCCCGTCATGCCGCCAACACATCCAGTGCAGCAGCCGCCGCCGCAGGCGGAACTGTCCGTTAAACGGCGCGGTTTGCAGCTTACGCTCGCGCGCACTCAGCCGCGCGTGTGCCTCGTGCAGGTCATGCGGCAGCAGGTTGCCGCCGTTTATCTGCATGCGGTCTATCTGCCGGTGGTAGTCTGTAAGCTCCTGTATCACTGTGTCCACCGGCCGCCCACACCGCCGGCTCTGCCGCTCAAGGTATCGCCGCAAGCATTCTCCAGATACACGGCATCTTGCGCAGATGCCGCCGAACGCCTCACGGTTGCTGCCCAGCTCATACAAAAACGCCATCCACCCTGCATCTGCCGGCACAAGGCCGTCCGCTTTCAGCTGCAGGTAGTCATAAGCAAGATCCAGGGAATATGCGGGATGCTCCCGCAGCGCCCTGATCTCCTGCCGGTTCATATTTTTCACCAGTTTGTCCGGCCGTGCCGCCCGCAGATTAAACAGCCGCGCAAACGCCGCTTTTCTACCCATCTCGCGTTCGCGGAAAAAGCGCCCCAGCCCCATCTTCCAAATGTATTCGCATTGCGGGTGCTTCGCGTACAGCCCAAGGTATTCAATCGGGTCGCGCAGCGTATCAAACGCCTCCTGCGCCTGCGCGTATTCCAGGCAGCTCCCCGCGATCTCGTCCCGGCTGACGCCTGCAAAAAAGTCATCCAGCGTCTGTCCGTATCTCAGGTGCCAACGCTTCAGCCCAATGCTCTTCACCGGCTCCCATGGATGCGCACCGCATATCCAGTCGCATCCGCGCGTCCACTTACGCGCTCCGCCGTCGTAAAACACCATGCGGCAATATTCGAATATATCGTACTTATCTCCCATAAATGCGCGGTTCATCGCTACCTTGAAGGATCGAAACCACACCTCCCGCCCCTCGCCCCGCTGAAACAGGTGAAAGGCAAACCGAATATCCTCCAATTTGCGCCGGTCATTCCATCGGCAAGGCATCACCGGTGCGCCGCACCGCGGGCATCTGTCATAGCTGCTTGCCGGCCGTTTGCGGTCTCTTTTCTCAAAAAAGCGCTGCCCACAGTCCGTACAAAACATCTCGTACCCGTCTCCCGCCGGGCCGAGGATCCAGTCCAGATCGTCCCCGCCACTGCAACGAAAAAACAAAAACTCCGTGTGGTCTATGGTATCGCAGATTTTACTGCACACCTCGCTGTATTCCAGTGCAGGGCAGTCATTTACCTCTCGCATCGTCCTTACCTCACAGCAGGTCGAGCAGATCGACCGGGCCGTCCGTTTCCGGCGGCTCTGCGTGTTCCGTCTCGCCCAAGCGCTTGGAATTCTGCGCAAACACATCCATTGGCACATGGTAAAACCCGCATATCACCTGTATCACCGGATTTTCTCGGTCAAACCGGTTGCACATGCAGCCCCAAAAGCCACCCTGCTGGTGCTTTTTCGCATAGTCGCGCAGCGCGTTAAAACTTTTTGCAAGGCTCATGCTTTCGTTTTCAATATCCGCTGCAATGATCTCCGCGGCCTGCTCGCTCTCCTCCGCAATCATCAGCACTACCTCGCCAATCTCCCGCGCGCCGTTCCCCGGCTGCTCCTCCTCCACTGCTTTCCGCAGCTTGTCCAAATTGCTCATATCTCCTGCTCCTTTGTTCCATGTCGACGTTACGCGGATGCCCACTTCGCCCGGTATCGTTCTATCAGCCCGCGCACGGCCTGCGCCGTCCGCCCAACCGCTGCGCTTATTTCAAACGATGTCTTGCCCGCATCCCGCAGCCGGTGCACGGTGTCTATTTCCTCCTGCGTCCAGCCGCGCACGGTCTGCCGCACCCGCACACTCTGGCCGCGCGTCACCTTGTTCACCGTGGATACGCTGCGCCCGGTCTCCCGTGCAATCTCTATTGCCGTCCTGCCGTCCCGCGCCAGTTGTAAAATGCGCGCACGCTCTTCCTCCGTCAGGTGGGCGCGCCGTTTGGGCAGTGCCTCGGTCACAAGGCCGCGTCCCGCGTCTGGCAGGCCGATCTCGCTTGCCATCCCCCGCGCATCCCGGCGCGGCGTCAGCACGGCCTCGCGGTATGTGTAGTGCTCGCCCATCATGTTGATTCCGCTGGTCTCTACCACGTCAAACCGCCCCTTCGGGTGCCGCCACACCACTTCTTGCGTTTTCATCCTCCTGCCGCCTCCGTTCATTTTCTATCATGCGCTCCACGCGCTGCACCTCAGGCCAAACCTCATCCAGCTTGTCCAGCGGGCGGCACACCGGCCAGCCCACACCTGCCTCGCCCATCGTGCCGATGATGTCGTATTCGGTCTCACCAAACAGCGTCCGCCGCACCTGCACCCGCACGCGGTCTATGCGCACGCGCGGCAGGTCGCTCACCTGACAGTAAGGGCGGATCTCCATCCCGCGAAAGGTTTTCACCTGTGCCGCCGCCTTTCCATCAGCCGCGCGAGCAGCAGCGCCTCCAGCACCGGCTTGTCCGCCCCGCCGGTAATCTGTCTCGCCGCCGGCGAAATGCGCGGCGCCGTGTGGGCTGCCGCCTGTACATAGTGCATGCGGATCCGCCGCTGCCGCTCCCGCTGCACCTTGCTCTCCCGCCTCATATTTCGCGGATCTGGCGGAACATGTCTGCCCGCCATGCGCTGCGGCGGGCGGCTTCCCGCTCCCGCATTTCGCACCGGCGCAGCCACCGCAGCTCGCGGATGCACACCGCAAGCCCCAGCGCGCAGCCCGTAAGCACAAGCGCCGCCGTGCTCCACGGGCAAAGCCCCGCCGCCCAAATGGCGATCACCAGCGCACCCAGCGTTCCAAACCAGCCAAGCCCAAAGCTACAAACTTTCTTCATGGTTCTGCTCCCTTCGTCTTATTTCCGCACGCAGCATAATGTCATACGCCACCTTCCACATGCGTTCCTCTCTCCGCTTCAGCTCCTCCGGCGTAGCGTCCCGATACGCATCGTCGCACACATCCACCGTCCCGTGCGGGTAATGATATGTTGCTACCACAGCCATCCTGTTCCGCCTCCTTCGCCGCATCCTATGCGCTTACCGGCTTGTCTCTTGCCTGTCCGCGCCCTCTCTGCGCTCCTTTGCCTTCTGCAGTTCAATCCGCGCCGCAATCACAAGACTCTCCGGCGCGTCCGGCTCCGCCATAATCTGCTCCGCCGTCAGTCCTAAGTAATAGCTGTATGGTTTCATGTAAATCGTCCTTTCTTGTCTTTCCATTCCCCTCCTGCTACAATAAGTCCGAAAGGGTGTGTTTATATGTCTGAAACTATTTTAATTGCTCTAATTACCTTTGCCGCCGGTGCTGTTGGGGCTATCTGCGGTGTAATAGGCGCTGCCAAATCGGCTCGCATAACGCAAACTTCTCAAATGCATCGTGCCGTTGTGCAGCAGTTTATGCAGGCGCGTGTCTCCGCTTTTTCTGCCTTGCTGGATGAGTGGAGCCGTTTTGTGTGCTCCGATTATGACCTTTCAAACGTGCAGCGTCTTATATCGGCAATCGAAAAAGCCTCTATGCTTACAACGCCCGGAACAACCGCACTCTTAATGAACTTTCGCAAGCAGTTGTTTGAATATGCGCTGTCATCGCCGCGCACATCTGCACAAGCCGAAACGCTTTCCGATGCGGCTATGGATTTGCGCGTAGCGCTGCAAAGTGATTTGTTGCGGTATTATGAACCCGATATCGCTAAACTTCCGGAATCTGCAAAATTACCCAACGTAGTAGGGCGGCCCATAGCAGAAAAAACGGAGTTGCAGCGCAAAATACGCAAAAATAAATAATTATCTTGTCTCTCGCATTGCGCCAAAATGCCGCTCGTCTTTCCCTGTGATATTCTTTTGCAAACTGGTTCCAACGCCTGATGTAGGCCTCGTAATCAAAAGAGAGAAGTGCAAGCATCTCTCTTTCGCCCTGTTTGTTATGCATCTCACCCCGCCCTCCCCTGCTCGTCCTCGCGGGCGAACAGTTCTCGCCACGGTACGTCTGGGAAAATGTCCAGTATGCGTTCCACTTCCGTAAGCGTAAGGTCTGCCCGTCCCTTGCGCTTGTTGCGCATCGTGCTTTCGCTGATGTGCAGCTCCCGCGCCAAATCGCGGTTGGTAATCTTGCGTTTGAACATTTCAAGCTCTAAATTGGGATACATGTATGCGCTCCTTTCTTGTTTTTATATTCCCTTCCTGCTACAATGGAAATAGGAAAGGGGGTGTCTTTGTGTATCTCATCAATAAATCTGTAATCATTACAGAAAATCTAAAACAAAATCTTGCCATAACAGATCAGGCGGTCGTTGACATACAAGCCGAATATAACGGTGATATCCACCTTTGGAATGGTTCTCGTGTCATTCTCCGCCATGATCTGCACGGCACTGTCAATGCGTCTGGTAATTCCGTTGTGGAGTATTACGCCACCATTCACAACGGGCTTTTTACCTCTGGTGATTCCGGTGTGCAGTATGCGCGCCCTATGGGTCCCTCATCCTATGTGATAGGCTGCACTGTTGAAACCGCAAAGAAAAACGCTGAAACACACCGCAAGCTGCAAAGCGGGGAAATTACTCCGCCGCTTCATCCAGCATGCAAAACTGAATAACAAAACCAAAAAGCTTGCCGTTATCCATTAGCGGCTGCATCTGGTGCATAAATGTGTCGGGCATATTTTTCGTTTCTACGGAGATATGCCCCATTTCTTTGTCTGTGCCGTCGATGATTAGTTTCATTGCTTTTTCTCCTTTCATTGGCTCGTTTTCCAAAACATGATAAAATAGTCCTGCACCCTGCGCTGCGGCCTCCCGGAAAGGAGGTCATATGGCATTTCATCCCTTGCCTGTCTTCCCCCTGCCGGCTTCTGTGATGCAGTTGGAAGAATTGATAACGCAATCCCATAAATCACTCGGCTGTTATATGGGGCTAAAATTCCAAATCGAAAATGCGCCAAACATTTCCGGTTTCGAAAATTATCTGCTTGGCCGTCTGAATGATAAATTTGCAAACTGATTTGCCCTTTACACCTTGAAATCACTATAACCATCAGGGAGGCCGCAGCATAGGTGCGCGGTCTTTCGACCGCAGAATTACCATCATTGGTAATTCATAGCTATATAATATTACGGACGTTGGGAATTGTCAATACATTTTTCCCAACGTCCGTAATTTATTGTTGCCTTGTTCATTTTTCTGTGTTATCTTTTAGATATGCAAAGAGGTGAGGTTATGAATTTACGCGAAAAATTAGAATTTCTGATGGAGCGAAAAGGTATAACAAAAAAGGCCGATCTCGCTCGCGCCATCAACATCCCTTATACCACGATTGATAATATCCTAAAACGAGATCATTTCGATAATGTAAAGTTCAGCACGCTTGAAGCCATATGTGAATATTTCAATGTAGATTTACGCTATCTAATTAAGGACGAAATCACCGATCCCAACTATGGTCTTTCCGCGCCCGCCGATCCGGTACTCGCCCCCGACGAGCGCCAACTCGTCACCGATTACCGCGCCTTCAACGAGGAAGGAAAAGAAAAGGTCCGCGACTACGTCGCAGACCTTGCCGATAACCCCAAATATAAAAAATGTGCTGAGTCTTCGCTGGATCAGGAAGCATAAATAATCCCTCAAAGGAGCTGACCCCATGAAAACCTATACCATCATCGCCGGTGTCAACGGCGCGGGCAAGTCCAGTCTCACCGGCGTGCTCCGCCAGCAGATGGATGATCTCGGCGTGATCGTGGATGTCGATAAGCTCGCCGCAGCGCACGGCGGCAACAACATTCTTGCCGGGCGGCTGGCTGTCTCCCGCATCCGGGAGTGTCTGTCGCGCGGCGTCTGCTTCACGCAGGAAACCACGCTTTCCGGTGCACTCACCGCACGCACCGCGCAGCAGGCGCGTGATCGCGGCTATCGTGTCCGCATGTATTATGTCGGTCTGGACAGCGCGGAGGAAAGCCTTGCCCGCATCGCAAACCGTGTCCGCAAGGGCGGGCATAATATCCCGGCGGAAGATGTCCGCCGCCGGTTCGGGGGACGCGTCCGCGCCCTTTCCGCTGTCCTGCCCTATTGCGATGAAGCCACATTTTTTGATAACGATAACGGCTTTGTCGCTGTCGCGGAATACCGCAATGGTGTCATCGCCTGTCTGGATGGTGCGCCCCGTTGGGTGCACGGTCTTGCCGCTGCCATCAACCAGCCGTAAAGGAGCTGACCGCCCATGCCAACCGAATACTGCATCTACCTCCGCAAATCGCGGCAGGATTTGGAAGCCGAAGCGCGCGGCGAAGGCGATACTCTCGCCCGGCACCGGCAAACGCTTACCGCCCTGGCGGAGCAGCGCGGCCTGCCCGTCAGCGCCGTGTATGAAGAGGTCGTTTCCGGCGATACCATCGCCGCCCGCCCGCAGATGAAGCGCCTGCTCTCCGAGGTCGAAGCCGGCTTTTGGCGCGGCGTCATCGTCATGGAGATCGAGCGCCTTGCCCGTGGCGACAGCATCGATCAGGGCATCGTTGCCCGCGCCTTCAAATACTCGGAAACACTCATCATAACCCCGTTCAAAACCTTTGATCCGTCTAACGAGTTTGATGAGGAATACTTTGAATTCGGGCTTTTCATGTCCCGGCGCGAGTATAAAACCATCCGCCGCCGCCTGAACGCAGGCGTGCAGGCCGCCCGGCGCGAGGGAAAGTACACCGCCGGACAGCCGCCCCTTGGATACAAAAAGATAAAGCTCAAGGGCGAAAAAGGCGGCTCGCTCGAACCCGATCCCGAAAAAGCCCCCATCATTCAAAATATCTTCCAATGGTTTGTGCATGATGGCGTCTGCATCTCACAGATCAAAAAACGGCTGAACCAGATGGACCCGCCCCCGCCGGGCGAGCGTAATAAATGGACGGATCGGCATATCTCCGCCGTGCTGCACAACCCGCACTATGCAGGCTATACCACCAGCACCCGCCGTCCCACGCGCAAGGAGGTCGTGGATGGTAAACTTAAAACCGTCCGCCTTACCGCAAAGGATGTGCAGCTGTATGAGGGACGGCACGAGCCGCTTGTCCCGCGGGAGGATTGGCACAAAGCGCAGGATATTCTGGCAAACCATCCTGCCCCGCCCGTTCCGGCAGGCAAGGGGCAGAAAAACGCCTTCACCGGCCTGATCGTCTGCGGCCTGTGCGGCCGTAAGATGCAGCGCACCTATGTGTCCACTAAGGGTGATATCCCGCGTGAGCCGATGATCTTTTGCATTTCCCGTTCCGCGTGTGCAACCATCTCACACCGCTACGACGAAGTGGAGCGCATGGTGCTTGATACGCTCCGCGGCTGGCTCACCGCGTATTCCTCCGGGCGCGATCCATTCCCCCAGCGCGATGTATCCGATCAGCTGCACGCATCCCTCCGGCAGTTCGAAAAACACTTGTCCGATCTGGATGCTCGCACAAACCGCGCTTTTGAGCTGGTGGAAACCGGCGTCTATACGCCCGAAATTTACATCGAACGCAAAAACGCGCTCGATGCCGAGCGCGTCTCCGTTATGAAAAGAATCAGCGATATCCAAGCCGAGCTGAAAAAGCTCCAAAACGAGGAAGCGATCCGCCGCGAGTTTTTGCCCAAACTGCGCCACGTTCTGGAATCATACGAAACCGCAGCCAATGCCCGCGAGCAGAACCAGCTTCTCAAAACCGTAATCGAAAAAATCGTCTACACCAAAACTGTCCGTGTTACACGCAACAACCCCGGCAACCTCCACCTGCAGGTATTCCCTCTGCTCCCGCATTAACCTGCACAGACGTTGAAACTTCAGATGCCACACTTAAACTGCACCCTCTCGACATCAATTTTCACGCAAAGCAGCTCGGCGGTGCGCGGTTTTACCGAAACAATGCCGCCGGAATTCAGCAGCTCCTGCGCGTCCGGGCAAAGATACACCCGAATATCACGCAGACATTCTTTGCTCCGGCAGGAATCATACACTTTTTTGGTGTGAACACAAACTGCTTCGCGGAACCCGCCGCCGGATGCCGTACCGCTGTTCGTATTGGAGCTGCCGCAGATCGGACCGGGACAGCAAATTTTATCAGCCATGCTTATTACCTCCAAATCGTGGTTGAAGAAACTTCATTACCAGTCTATTCAGAGGAATCGGCAATGTTACAGAAGCAAATCCCCGTCAGTGACAAAAAACTCGTTTTCACAGTCAGCGCAGCGGCGGTCGAGTTCAGAAGTAGTACCAAGCGCCTCGCGTACCGCACGGTATTCCTGCTGTGCCCGCGTATTTTCTTTCCCCGTTCGGACGGCACGGATCAGCAGGTTTTTGGGGGTGTCAAGCGGAGAAATATACTCCACTACCGAAACCCGGTATCCTTCCGCCTCCAGCTTAAGCGCCCGCATGCTGTCAGTCAGCACATCATTAAAGCGGGCTTTGAACACACCGAATTTGGTCAGCGGTTCCAATTCAGGCAGATGATATTGATCAAGCAGCTCCTTATGACAGCACGGCACGCATGCAATATATTTTGCACGGGCACGGATCGCAGTTGCCAATGCCAAATCTGTTGCAATATCACAGGCATGCAGCGAGATGACTGCGGTTACATGCTGCGGAGGCTGATAGGTACGCAGATCGGCGCACTGAAAATCCATGTTATGATATCCGAGCCGCTTTGCCATCGCACGGCTTTCTTCAATCACATGCGCATTGATATCCACTCCGATCACGCGGCAGCGCCGGTGAAGCACCTCGTGCAGATAATAGTTCATTACAAAACTGAGATAAGATTTTCCGCAGGCGCAGTCCAGCAGCAGAATCTCTTCACTGTCATCCTGCTCAAACATCGGCGCGACCAGTTCCACATAATGATCGATCTGGTTGTATTTGCGGATCATGTCATTTTTCAGCTTGCCGTCTGCGGTCAATATACCGATCTCCCGCAGCAGCGCTGCCGCCTGATCTACACGAATCAGATATTGCCGTCCGCCGTCCAGCAGCGGATTAGCAGCAGCCTGCTTTTCTTCTGCTGTGGCCTCGCGCTCCGCCTGCTTCATTTGCACGCCGCGTGCCGTCACCGACAGCGAGACGACCACACCACGCTCGGTATAGGTCAGCAGTGCTTCATCGAACTTCTCTGCCTGCTCGGCAAAAAACGAACAGAACGCATCCGCATTTACTGTGCGCATCGTACCCTGAAAACGCAGTTGATACATCTGCTCCGCGCGGATAAGCTGTGCTTCAAACTTCTTTTTTCCCGAGGTAAACACACATACTGCCTGTATAAAATAATCCCGATTCCGCGTTAAGCGTGCCGAAATTCCGCTGAGCAGCAGTCTCAGCTTCGCTGCATCACCTTTTTGCATCATCAATCACAACCTTTACATCCATCATTTTATCATAAATCCGACCGTTTTGGCAATTCCAACACATAATTCCCCCGAAAGCAGCAAAATGCCCTGCGCTCCGGCTCCATGCGGAACACAGGACAGCCGTTTCACAACGCCATGGTCTGCATTTCTTCATCCGGCAGCGATATCCCATGTGAAACTAAAATCAGTGTCCGGCCTTCCTGATAGCGAAGAACTGTATTCCATGCACGCAGCGCGGTTTGCTCATCCAATCCTGTAAATGGTTCATCCAGTATCAAGATATCGCCATCCGCCGCTAAAGCGCGGGCAAGCGCCGCCCGCCGCCGCATACCACCGGATAATGTAAAAACCGGCTGATTCAGCGCATCAGATGAAAGCAGTGCCGACAGGATGTCTCGCACGCGCGATCCCTCTTCACAAACCAACGCTACATTTTGAAGCGCACTCCAGTGTCCGGTCAACCGGTCCTCCTGAAATACCGGGCAAAACCGCAGCTGCTCTGCACCGATCACATATCCGCTGTCCGGCAGATCTACCCCCATCAGCAGACGAAGCAGCGTGGTTTTGCCAGCACCCGACGCGCCGGTAATGCGCCACCGCTCCCCCTTACCAATCTGCCAGTTCAATCGGTTGATCACGCATTTGCCGTCATATCCTTTGGTGACCTGTTCCAATCGGATCATACCGGCACCCCCCATTGCTTTTGTATCCGCGCAACAGCCAACAGAAGCAGCTTTTCCAACGCAAGGCTGAGGGCAATAATTATCAACGACCAGGCAAACAGACCGGCAGTATCCAAATAAAGCTTGGACAGATAAAGCTGTTCTCCGATTGACCAGCGCGGCAGTCCGATAATTTCCCCTGCAACACCTGCTTTCAGTGCCATGCCGACCGACACCCGGCAAGCAGTCAGCAGATACGGCATGACCGCCGGCAGCCAAACGGCTTGCAAACTTTTCCTGCGGGAAAGGCGAAACACCTGCGCCATCTCCAGCATTTTACGATCCACGCTATGCATACCCTCGCTCAAGTTAATGTAAACAATCGGAAATACCACAAAAAAAGCCGTTAAAACCGAAATTTGATCCGACCGTACCCACACTAACGCCACAACGATAAAGCAGGCCACCGGAACGCTTTTCATGATCTGTACTGCGGGTTCCAGCAGCAGCCGTATCAAACGGCTGTGATAGGAAAAAATCGCAAATACCGTACCAAGCAGAAAGGCCAGCATAAATCCGATGCCAACCTTACCAAGTGAACAGCAAAGGGAGTACCATAGTTCTTTTTCGGGCAGCATAGCGAGCAGCCGCTGTACCGTCGGTACCGGACCTGCAAACAACACCGTGGGCAGGGTCAGTGAAACGCCCTGCCACACCATGATCCAAAAAGCCGCAGCCACCAACCGCCGCAGCCAGCACTTATCCCAAATAGTAGAAGCCTTCATCCGGCAGCTTTCCCCCTACTGCATCCGGTGCAGCAGCAAACAGCATTTCCAGATACCCGGAAACCCATGTCTTCATCTCTTCACCGGATACCGCTGTCATGGGATCAAAGTTTTCCAGTACCTGCTGTGCGATCGGCGCTTTAACAATACCGTACTGTTCGATCAGCTGCGCGGCCTCGGACGGATTTGCCTGTGCATCTGCCACTGACTTCTTATGATCCGCTATGAACTGTGCCACAGCCGCGGGATGTTCTTCCGCAAAAGCACGGCGAACAACGGTTACACCGGTGGCAATACCATTGCCGTCCGGACTGAATTGCTTCCATGCGTCTTCCAATGGGAAGTTAAGAGACAGTTCCTGATCCTGCATCATGGCAACCGTTGCAAACGGTTGCGGCAAAATACCCACAGCGGTGGGATTATGCTCCAGTGCTGCAACCACTTCGGCCGGCTCAGCTTTGAATTCGATCGTTACATCTTCCGCAGTGATCCCACTTTGATCCAACAGGTATTGTAGTGTCCAATCGGGCGAAGTTCCCTTGCCCGTCATATAAATGGTTTTTCCCTTCAATCCCTCCAATGCAGAAAGGGACTCATCATGCGAAACCACATACAGGACATTTCCCGCGTTGACATCCAGCACCTGCACGCCCTGTTCGTTTTTTTGATACAGCACCGCCGCCAGATTGGTCGGGATCAAAGCAATGTCCACTTCGCCCTTGGCAAGCAGCGGAACGACCTCATTTCCCGATGTGTATAGTGAAAACTGATAATGTCTCTCGTCAGACTCTGTGTCCTGCTGCATCAGCTCCACCAGCCCCATCGCAGTCGGGCCCTTCAAAGCAGCCACGCGGATGCTGACACCCTCTTCATACCCTGCCTGCACCGGCTCAGAAACAACTTGATCGGATGCAGACGGCTGAGAGGCACAGCCCGCCAACAAAGACAATGCAGTTACCGCGGCCAGCAGGCCGGATATCATTCGTTTCATTTAATTCAACACTCCTTGTTCTACTTTGCCATCATGGATTTGACCTGAACATTTTGCAGCCGTCCCAATTTACCGGACAGCGCGTTGATCACATCAACCGGACAGGATAAAACGATCGTAATAATGGAGCCAACCTCCTGATGCGGAATGCCCATACGGCCAATGATATATGCCCCGTATTGATGCAGCAAATCATTGACAGCGCTGCTGGCCTCCCTATCATTGACAATGATGCCTAAAATTGCAATTCGATTTTCCATCTGGTGTTTCTCCTTTGCAAAACGCCCCGCATCCAAACCGGATGCGGGGCGCAAGTTCCTATATACAGGTTCTTCATCGCAGATCGCATCTTTGACAGCAGAAATGAAAAGATTACCGGATGCTCACCCGTCAGATTTACAGCTTACGGGAAAGGATGTCCTGTAAAAAGTATAAGCGGGACGGCATCGATTGTCAAGCCATTTACCTATACACAGCGCAAAGGGAAGCAACGATGCTGCTCCCCTTTGCTTTTGATTGCTTACTTGCGCCGAAAAGATTTGCAGTCTGTGCACTGATCGACTGTCGGATGTGCTTCATGCGTACCCACGGTAATGCTGTCAAGTGCGCAGTACTCTGCACAATCACAGTGATTAGCACACTGTTCCACTGTGCAGCGAATTGCCTTGTTATAGCTCGAATGACACATGTCTGGCGTCCTCCTTGTGTTGGATTTCACGATTATTGTATCCCGGCACCACATGATTATACTGGTAAATTTTTCAGTTTTTAAACTATACCGCAAATTTCCGTTATTTATATAAAAGTGTTTTTCAATATCAAACATTCCAAAACTTAAAATCCCGCACGCCGAACCAGCTGATACAGCAGCGCATTGACAATCGCTGCCGCGACGTTGGAACCGCCCTTGCGTCCCCGCGCGATGATATACGGCGTATCCCCACCGAGGAACAGCTCTTTGGCCTCAACCACATTGACAAATCCCACCGGCACGCCGATCACCAGAGCCGGACGAACGCGCCCTTCCTCTATCAGCTCGTGCAGGCGGATGAGCGCGGTCGGCGCATTGCCGATGGCAAAAATGGTGGGACCGGTCAAGTCTACCGCGCGTTCCATCGAAACGACCGCGCGGGTCACGCCGCGCTGCCCTGCCTCCTGCGCAACTGCCAGTTCTGCCATAAAGCAGCAGGCCTGTCCGCCGAGCTTCGCCAGCGTTCCCTTGCTGATGCCGGAAAGCGCCATGTTGGTATCGGTCACAACGGTTGCGCCCGCGCGCAGCGCCTGCAAAGCTCGTTCGATCGCGCCCGGAGAAAAGCACAGCGTATCCGCGTAATCAAAATCCGCCGTGGTGTGGATGACCCGCTTTACCACTTCGTCCACGCCCTTCGGAAACGTGCGCCCCGCCAGTTCCCGCGTGATGATGGCAAACGACTGTTTTTCGATCTCCTGTGGTTTCATCTGTCCGTTCACAGTTCAATCCCCTCCCGTGCGGCAATGCCTTTGTCAAACGGATGCCGCCGCTTGACCATTTCCGTTATATAATCCGCGCGCGCCTGCAATGCTTCCGACGGCCCGCGTCCGGTCAGCACCACTTCCATCCCGTCCGGCCGCGCATCCAGGAAATCCGTTACCGCTTGTTCCTCCAAAAAACCGCAGGACAGCGCAGCGCACACCTCATCCAGCACAATAAGGCGCGCCCCCTCCCGCACGGCAAATGCACAGGCCGCATCAAAGGTACGCCGAACGGCCTGTGCGGTTTGTGTTTTTTCCTCCTGCGTCATCTGAAAGGAAAATTTGCGCACCGGATTGGCTGAAAGCAGGGTCACGCCCTCCAGTCCTGCCAAAATGCGGCATTCGCCCGAGGTACCGTCCTTCAAAAACTGCGCGATCACCACGCGATGCCCGCGCCCGGCGCAGCGCAGCGCCAGTCCCATCGCGGCGGTCGTTTTTCCCTTGCCCTCTCCGCAATACAGGTGTACAAGTCCGGTTTCGCTCATGTAGTTTCCTCCAACATCCGATAGATCTGCTCCATATCCAATGCCTGCCGCACGGTATCTGCCAGCAAATCGTACTGCTGCTCCCGATAGGCTGCCGCATCCTGCACCGCGCCGTCCAGCTGCACGCCGCAGCGGTCTGCCAGCGCCTGCATCATGCGCAGCGCGACCCCCGGCGCATCGAACACGCCGTGCAGATAGGTGCCGTAAGCGTTTTCCGCCTGACAGCCATCCGCAGTTTCTGTGCCGTCCGTCCGCATCAGCCGCGTCAGCGGCGCCGCGCCGTTCCTGCGCGTGGTTTCACCCATATGGATCTCATATCCCTGCACATTCAGGCCGGACAGGGGCGTGAACAGGCCGAAAACCGCATCAAAAACGCCTTCCGCCTGCACAGTCGTCTTTTCTGTGCGGAACACCGTGTCAACCGGCAGCAGACCCATGCCGCGCATCTCTCCGCCGCCCTCGGTCTGCGCCGGATCAGACAGCGTTTCTCCCATCATCTGATAGCCGCCGCAGATGCCGAACACCAATGTTCCCGCCGCATGCTGTTTGAGGATCTGCGCTTCCATGCCGCTTTCACGCAGCCACCGCAGATCGGCCAATGTGGATTTGGTGCCGGGAAGCACGATCAGGTCCGCACCTTCCAGCTCTGCCGGCCGTGACGCATAGCAGACGGCGACGCCCGGCACACGCTCGAGCGCAAACAAATCGGTAAAGTTCGACAGCCTTGGCAAACGCACCGCCGCAATGCGGAGCAGCGCCGGTACCGGCCCTGCATCCAGCCGCGCGGAAAGGCTGTCCTCCTCGTCAATATCAAACTGCCCATACGGCACCACGCCCACAACCGGCTTGCCGGTCAGCTCCTCCAGTTGGGACAGACCCGGCCGCAAAATGGAGACATCTCCCCGGAATTTATTGATGACCAGCCCCCGAATACGCGCGCGTTCTTCCTCTTCCAGCAGCATGACCGTGCCGTACAGCGCGGCAAACACGCCGCCGCGGTCGATATCGCCAACCAGCAACACTGGTGCATTCACCAGCTTCGCCAGCCCCATATTGACGATATCATCCTGCTTCAGATTGATTTCCGCCGGGCTGCCCGCGCCTTCTATCACAATGATATCGTATTCCGCTGCCAGGCTGTCAAACGCCTGTCGGATCACCGGCAGCAGTTTGCGCTTGCTGCCCCAGTATTCCCGCGCTGTCCGGTTGCCCTGCGCCTTGCCCAATACGATCACCTGCGAACCGGTATCGCTTGTCGGCTTGAGCAGAATGGGATTCATCCGTACATCGGGCGCAATGCCTGCCGCCTCCGCCTGCACGACCTGTGCACGCCCCATCTCTCCGCCCCCAGCCGTGATAAACGAGTTAAGCGCCATATTCTGCGACTTGAAAGGCGCAACCCGATAGCCGTCCTGCCGGAAAATGCGGCAAAGCGCCGCGCAGAGCAAACTCTTGCCTGCGTTGGAGCAGGTGCCCTGCACCATAATGACCTTTGCCATCAGCCGTCCTCCCGTATTTCGTCGATTGCTTGCAGCAGTCGCTCGCTGTCCGCCCCTGTCTTAACCGCCGTGCGGTACCAACCCGCGCCCAGTCCCCGATAGTTGGCGCAGCTGCGGATCAGTACGCCGTGCGCGGCCAATTTCCTATCAAGCGCCGTATCCTGTGCGCGGAACAGCAGAAAATTCGCCTCTCCCGCGCAAACTGCCATCCCGCGCACGGACAGTTCCTGCCGCAGCCGCTGTCGCTCCGCTGCGATACGCAGAGCGGTCTGCCGGGCAAAATCCGTTTCCTCTGCCGCCGCTGCCGCACAGGCTTGCGCGATGACCGATACGTTCCACGGCTGTCCGGCACGGTACAGCGCTTCGATCAGTGCGGTGTTCGACGTCATGCACCAGCCGAAACGCACGCCCGGTACCGCGTACATTTTGGTATAGGCGCGCAGCAGGATCAGTCGGGGATTTGTGCCCAGCTGCGCCCGCAGGGTGTGCTGTGCGCTATCTGTCAGAAAATCCCCAAAGCACTCATCCACAATCAGCCATGTGCCGTTTTGCGCGCACCGGCGCACGATCTCATCCAGCAGCGCCGGCGCAATGGTGCGGCCGGTTGGATTGTTGGGATTGCACAGATACACCGCCTCCCGCTCCGGCGTCAGATCCGCCAGTAACCGTTCGGTCAGCGCAAAATCCTCCTCTTCCCGCAGCGTGTGAAAAGTGATGGATGCGCCCGCAAGCGTGCGCTCATACTCGGCAAACGTCGGCGCGGTCAGCAGCGCATTTTGGGGATGCAGAACGGCCGCCAGCCGGTCCAGCACATCCGCCGCGCCGTTGCCGCAGTACAGCCAGTCGGGCGGCACGCCCTCCGCCCGCCCGATCGCCTGCCGCGCCGCGCGGCAAAAGGGGTCGGGATAGCGTGTGCAGTCCTCCACCGCCGCATGCATCGCCTGCCGGACGCGCTCCGGTATGCCGAAGGGGTTGATATTTGCGGAAAGGTCGAGCGGCAGGCTGCCGTATCGTTCCGCGTGGGAATAAACATCCCCGCCGTGTATATATTCGGGCATCCCTGTCCTCCTTTTCATCCAAACGGCGGCCAGCACAGGATCAGCCGCACCATGGCACACAGCAGCAGCGACAGCACGCTGGCCGCAGTCATCAGGTCGGCCGCGCGCAGGATATCCCCGGGATTGGGCTGCCGGTCTGCGTCGCCAAACGCCGCTTTTTTCACTGTTTTGCCAAAATAGCTGGCATCCCCGCCAAGTCGGATATGCAGCGCACCCGCACAGGCCGATTCGGTCTGTCCTGCATTCGGGCTTTTGTGTCCCATCCGGTCGCGGCGGAAGATGCGCAGCGCATTGCGGTTATCCAGCCGCAGCATACCTGCCCCGGCGATCAGGCACACGGCTGCGAGCCGCGCCGGCAGAAAATTGAACACATCGTCCATGCGGGCGGATACCTTGCCGAAATACTCATACCGGTCGTTGTGATATCCCACCATGGAGTCCAGCGTGTTGACCGCCTTATACAGCATGCCCAGCGGCGCACCGCCGAGCAGCATGAAAATCAGCGGCGCCACCACGCCGTCGGTCGTATTTTCCGCCACGGTTTCCACCGCAGCGCAAATCACGCCGGTTTCATCCAGTTCTGCGGTATCCCGCCCGACGTACTTGGCAACCGCCGCGCGGCCTTCTTCGGTCGAGCGCTTGAGCGATGCATATACATCCATTCCCGCATCGTACAGGCTTTTGCGTGCAAAAATCAGCCAGCAAAGCAGGATTTCCGCCCCGCAGCCCAACCAGAAATGGATGCCTTTTAGCCACCGCAGCGCAAAAAACGGCACCGCAAACGAAACGCCGCACACCAGCACCCACAGCACCGCGCCCGCTATCGTTTCGCCGCGCGGCGTTTTGGGGAACAAACGGCGCAGAATCCGCTCTCCCCGCGTGATCAGCCAGCCGATCAGGCAAACCGGATGCGGCAGGCGCGCCGGATCGCCCAGCAGCCAGTCCAGCGCAAAGCCCAGCAGCACCACACAGGTCAAATACATGTCGTTCCCCCTTTGATGTACTGCGGCACCCCGGCAATGACGCGCACGACCGCGTCCGCCTCTGCCGCCAGCGCGCAGCACAGCCGGCCGACCGCTTCGCGGTACCGCTCCTCCTCCGGATCGAGCGGCACCACGCCGCAGCCCACCTCGTCGCAGGTGACGGCGTGGCCGCGCAGGGCGGGCAGCAATTCCATTGGATCCCGTCCCGCTGCAAGCGTCTGCCGCACCATCTGGTGCAGATTTTTCGTCAGCGGCAGTGCCGGATATAATCTTTCCGCCAGTGCAGCTTTTCCCTGCCAGGCACCGCCGATCAATAATACCGTCATACCATCAACCCTCCAAACGCGGCGCACACGAACGCGAGTAGCTCGGCAACCGAGATGCAGAAGCCCGCAAGGTCACCCGTGATGCCGCCGAACACACGCATCGCAATCCGGGCATGCAGCATGTACCACAGCCCGAGCAGCACGATATATGCCACCCAAAGGAAATATCCGGACTCCAGTTGATGCAGCCATACCAGCAATATAATATCCAGCACCGCCTGTTCGATTTTCAGCGTTGTATCGACCGCTTTTTTGTCGCTGTTTTGCGCAAAAATGTGCGCAAGGCCGGTGTTCTTGGCGCAGGGCATGGTCACGATCTTGCGCGCACCGTCAGCGCGCGCCGCGGCAAATCCCGCGCAGGCCAGCGGCAGCAATGCCGGCGTTTTGTAAAGCTGCGCAAAGCATGCCGTTTCAGCCAGCAGGAACGCCGTCAGCCACATCGGCCCAAACGCGCCGACATGCGAGTCCTTCAAAATCGCAAGGCGCTTTTCTCTATCTCCAAAGGAACACAGCGCGTCGCAGGTATCACACAGCCCATCCAGATGGATGCCGCCCGCTACCGCCAATGGGAGCAGTGCCGCGCCGACCGCGTAAAACAGCTCCGCCGCGCCGAAATACACGCAAAAACAGTACCACAGCCACTCCGCCCCGCCGATCAGCACACCGACGAGCGGCAGAAAGGAAAGCGCCCAACGCATGGTTTTCTTCTCCCACTGCACCTGCGGCACGGGAATGGCCGAATACAGGGAAAACGCGACCAACAGGCCGCTCCATATGTTTTTCATACCGTGTGTTCCCCCTTTACCGGCAGCAGAATGCCGCAAACCGATTCATATACCGCATCCGCCCGCCCAGCCAGCACTGTATGCAGCCGGCCAAGCTGCGCCGCATAGCCGACGGTTTCCGGCGCATACGGCAGGCCGTCCGCAAAAATCTCATTTGAGACGATTACCAGCGTTTCGCAGCAGTCTTGCAGATGTGCAATGCCTGCAAGGATACTGCCGAACGCCGCGTCCTTTGCCCCTTCGGGCGCAAACAGCTCGTTGGCAAGCAGATTGCCCAAATCTTCAAGCAGTATCCCATCATACTGGTGCGGCAGCGTCAGTCCGGCCAGACCGAGCGGGCGCTCCACCGTGTCAAAGCCTTTGCCCGCCCGCAGCGCGCGGTGCCGCGCGATCCGCGCCTGTGCCACCGCGCCAAAGGGCTGCATCGTTGCCAAATACAAGCGGGAGCACGCAGCACGTTCGCACAAAAGCCGCTCCGCGTGCTCGGATTTTCCGCTTGCAGCCCCGCCTGTGACTAAAATCAGCATGAATACGCCCCTTCCTATTGTTTTCTGCTACTGCTGCGTCTGATAGGCTTCAATTCCCACTTCGTCAAACCGCGGCATTCCATCATAGGCAGCCAGCGTCAGGTCAAGCAGGCTGACGCCAGCCACCGCGCCGGTACCCTCACCCAGCCGCAGCCCTGCGGTGAGAAACGGCCGTTTATCCAGTGCCCGCAGCAGCAGCGCACCCGCCGGTTCAGCCGGACAGTGCGCTGCGAGCAGATAATCTGCCGCCGCAGGGCACAGCTGCACCGCCAGCAGCGCCGCCGCGCAGGAAATCACGCCGTCCAGCACTGCGGGCACACCGCAGGCCGCCGCGCCCAGATACAGACCGCACAACCCTGCAATATCCAGCCCGCCGACCTTATGCAGCACATCCAGTGCATCCGTCCCGTCCGGCCGGTGCAGTGCCAGCGCGGTTTCCACCGCGTGTACCTTACGCGCCAGCCCTTCGGTGGACAAGCCTGCCCCCCGTCCGGTCACGGTGCGCACAGCGGCGCCGGTCAGCGCGGCGGTAACGGCGGCGCTCGTCGTTGTATTGCCGATGCCCATTTCACCACCGCAAAGCAGGGTATATCCCTGCTTTGCGCAGTCTGCGGCAAGGGCAATGCCGGTTTCCACCGCGCGGACAGCCTCCTGCCGTGTCATGGCAGCCCCGCGCGTGATATCCGCCGTGCCGCGGCGGATATTCTTCTGCAAAATCCTGCTGCCGCACACCGGACGCGCTACGCCGATATCGACCGGAAAAACCGTCATACCAATGTGCTGCGCCATCAGGCATACCGTGGACAGGCCTTTGTCCATATTTTCCGCCACCGCTGCGGTGACCTCCTGTCCGCACTGGGTCACCCCCTGCGCAACAACTCCGTTATCCGCGCAAAACACCACGCAGGCGCGTTTGGTGATGGACGGGCGCGGCGTGCGCCGGATGCCCGCAAGCTGCACCACCGCCTCCTGCAGCAGTCCCAGACTGCCGAGCGGCATGGCGATCGCGGAAAACCGCTCGCGCGCTGCCTGCATGCTGCCCCTGCACAGCGGGCGCACAGAGGCAATCGTCTGTTCAAGTGTCATGTTGTTTCCTCCATGCAGCGCATTTTTGTACAAAATTCCCTGCAAAATCCGGATTGGAGCCGAAATACAGATGCGGGTACCCCGCATACAGCGTATCCGTCACATACGCGCACGGCCATGTCCGCCCGTTCGGTTTGCAAGCGGTAAAGCCGTCTCCCGCGTCGCTTGACACGCCGTAGTGAAACTCATGGGCGCGGATGCGCTCCCCTTTTCGGCAAAGCAGGTTGTCCTGCGCGGCGGTCAGCTCCACATAGCCGAAGGGCTGCAGCCGGTCGCTGATGTGCGCGTCCAGCGGCAGCGCGCCTGCCATGGGATATCCGTTCAGTGTCCGGTGCAAATACTGAAAGCCGCCGCACTCCGCAATGGCCGGCAAACCACGCGCTATCGCGCCGCGCACACTTTCCCGCATGGAAACATTGGCAGCAAGCCGCTCCGCATACAATTCCGGATAGCCGCCGCCGAGATACAGGCCGTCCACTCCTTCCGGAAGTAGCGCATCCTCCAGCGGAGAAAACCGAACCAGTTCCGCACCAAGTGACGCTAGCCGTTCCAGATTATCCGCATAGTAAAAGCAAAACGCGCTGTCCTGCGCAACCGCGATGCGCACCGGCGGCGACACCGTCGGCAGCATCTGTTCCGGATGCTCCTCCAGCGGCGGCGCCGTCCGCGCCAGCTCGGCCAGACCATCGAGATCCAGCCCCTGCTCTGCGGTGTCCGCCAGCCGGTCGAGCCGGTATTGCAGGTCTTCGATCTCCGCAGCCGTCACCAGCCCCAGATGCCGGTCCGGAATAGCAGCCTCAGCCACAGGCGGCAAAAAACCGTACACCCGCAGTCCAGACCGCTCTGCAATCGTCCGGTAAAACGGATACATCGCAGCGGAAACGCCGTTCAAAATCACGCCTGCGAGCGTATTTTTCGCAAAGGTACGAAAGCCGTGCAGCTCCGCTGCCAGCGAAAGCGACTGCCCTTTGGGGCGGACGATCAGCACGGCAGGTATGGCCGCCGCTCGTGCCAGATGCGCGGCAGACGCGGTATCGGTCGTGCCGGAAACGCCGTCATAGAAACCCATTGCCCCCTCTACCACGCCCAAACCGTCCAGCGGAATCCGCCGTGCCAAGGCGGCGCACACCTGCGTTTCTTCCATGAAATACAGATCGAGGTTGCGGCTGGGCACGCCGAGTACCGCCGTGTGAAACATCGGATCAATATAATCCGGTCCGCACTTGAATGCCGCCAGCGGTATTCCCTGCCGCTGCCACGCCCGCAGCAGGGCCAGCGTTACCGTGGTTTTGCCGCAGCCCGAGCCGGTACCGCCCAGCAGCAGGCGGGGCGCGTTATGCTTCATGGCCGCCCCCTCCCCGTCAGCAGAAAGACCGGATTGTTCGCGGTCATCATCGTATAATCGCCAACCTGTCTGCCCCGCGCCGCGCCAAGCTGCACGGTTTCAATCTCCGCAAAGCCGAGTGCCCCCAGCGCCTGACGCGCTGCGTGCAGAGTCTCCAGTGCAATGGCGGTCACGGCCACGCGCACAGAGGGATTTTTCTCCCGCGCCGCTGCCAGAATATCACGCATGCTGCCGCCGCTACCGCCGACAAAAACGCAGTCCGGCGCGGGCAGGTCCTCCAGCGCCGCAGGCGCCTGACCGGAAACGATCCACACGTTATACCCGCCGAGCCGCACGCGGTTTTCTTCCAGCAAAGCAAGCGCCTGCGCGTTCCGCTCCACCGCGTATACCATGCCGTCCGATGCCTTGCGCGCCAGTTCGAGCGTGACTGCCCCCGTGCCGGCGCCGATATCCCATACCGTATCCCGCGGCTGCACGGCAAGCTTGCTGACGGCGACCCAGCGCACTTCCTCCTTGGTCATAGGCACCTGCCCTCGCGTCAGCATGGCGTCGCGCACCGGCTCACAAGCATTTGCCGCCGCCGGATGCTCGATCAGCAAAACGGCCAGACTGCCACAGGACTGCTGCGCCAGCGCCGAGGCCGTATCCGTCAGCACGCGTTCGCCCTCCATGCCGAGGTTTTCGCCCAGATGCACGGTCAGCCCGCCGAGTCCGGCCTCTGCCAGCGCGCGGCAGACCGTCTGCGCGTTCTGTTTTCCGCCGGTCAGCACAAATACCCGCTTGTGGTAGCTGACCGCGCCGAGGATACTGCCCGTCCGTCCATGCAGGCTGCGCACGCAAAGGTCATCATAAGGCACGCCACATTTTGCGCAAAAATACTGCATGCTGGACAGTCCGCACAGCAGACGCACTTCTCCATACGGCAAAAGCTGCTCGCGCAGACGCCCCGCCGCGCTGAAAAAGCCCACATCGCCCGAAACCAGCAGCGCTGTTGCCGGCACACCGCTCGACACGGCGCGCGCCGCCATCTCGGAAAACGCGCACACCTCCGCATGCGGACAGACCGCAGTCAGCCGCCGGTCTGCAAGCACTATATCGGCGTGTGCAAGCGCCTGCGCTGCTTCTGCAGTCAACAGCGCGGGCGAACCCAGCCCCGCGCCGACAATATCAAATTTACGAGACATCACGCAGTCTCCTTTCCATGCCCTTGCCGCCTTGCAAACTTATCCCTTACGCTGCGCCAAACCTGCCAGCACCTCATCCGCAGCCTGTGCGGTAAATGCAAGGTCGTTCTGCGTATGGGCAGAAGAGACAAACATCGCCTCAAACTGGCTGGGCACCAGATATACGCCGCGCAACAGCATTCCGTTAAAGTATGCGGCATAGGCCGCAGTATCGCTGGTTTTGGCGGCGGCAAAGCAGTCCACCGGCATTTCCGTAAAATACGGGCACAGCAGCGATCCCACCTGATTGACCTGCACCGACAGCCCATGCTGCGCCGCGCTCGTGCGCAGGTGGTTGGCCAGATACTGCGCCGATGTTTCCATCACCGTGTAAACCTCCGGATGGTCGATCAGAATTTGCAGCTGCGCCAGTCCGGCCGCCATCGCCACCGGATTGCCCGACAGCGTGCCCGCCTGATACACGGGGCCGCACGGCGCGACCTGCTCCATAAGCGCGCGACTGCCCGCATACGCGCCGACCGGCATGCCGCCCCCGATGATTTTGCCAAAGGTGACAAGATCGGCGCGCACCCCAAAATATTCCTGCGCACCGCCAGCCGCCAGCCGGAAACCGGTAATGACCTCGTCAAAAATCAGCAGCGCGCCATGCTTGTCACACAGTTCGCGCAGACGCTGCAAAAAGCCATTTTTCGGCGGCACCACACCCATATTGGCCGCAACCGGCTCGACAATGACCGCTGCCACCTCGCTCGGATTGGCATCCAACAGCCGCTCAACCGAAGCCGCATCGTTATACTGCGCCATCAGGGTATCCTGCGCCGCGCCGCGGGTCACACCGGCGGAGTCCGGCTCGCCCTGCGTCAGCGCACCGCTGCCCGCGCCGACGAGCATCGCGTCCGAATGTCCGTGGTAGCAGCCCTCAAATTTGATGATCTTATCCCGTCCAGTCGCACCGCGCGCCAGACGCACTGCGCTCATCACCGCCTCCGTGCCGCTGTTCACCATGCGCACCATTTCAATATGCGGCACCATGGCAACCATTTTTTCGGCCATCTCAACCTCCAGAGCGGTCGGCGCACCAAAGGACAGGCCGTTTACCATGCGGTCGTATACCGCTTTCAGAATATCCGGATGGCTGTGCCCCAGCACCATCGGCCCCCACGAGCCGACATAGTCGATATATTCCAGCCCATCCGCATCCAACACATGGCTGCCAAGCCCCTTGACCAGAAAACGCGGCTTGCCGCCCACCGCGCGGAACGCCCGCACCGGAGAATTGACGCCGCCGGGCAGCACCTTTTGTGCCCGCTCAAAAAGCTGTTCAGACTGTGTCATCAGCCGATATCCCCCTTTCGGATAGCGTCTGCGAGTTCAGGCGCATAATAGGTGATCAGAATATCTGCACCGGCGCGGAAAATGGACACCGCCGACTCGCACATCACGCCGTATTCATCAATCAGCCCCTGCGCCGCAGCCGCCTTCATCATTGCGTATTCGCCCGAAACCGCGTAAGCCGCAACCGGCAGATCAAACCGCTGGCGACATTGAAAGACCAGATCCAGATAACTCATGGCCGGCTTGATCATCAGGATATCCGCGCCCTCCTGCACATCAAGCGCGCATTCGCGCATGGCCTCCCGGCTGTTGTGCCAGTCCATCTGGTAGGAGCGGCGGTCGCCAAAGGCAGGCGCAGAGCCCGCCGCATCACGGAACGGGCCGTAGAACGAAGAGGCAAATTTGGCCGCATAACTCATGATGGGAACATTCTGAAACCCGTTGTCATCGAGCGCTTTACGGATCGCCGCCACACGTCCGTCCATCATATCGGAAGGCGCCACCATATCCGCGCCTGCGCGGGCGTGGCTGACTGCGATCTCCGCCAGACGAAGCAGCGTTTGGTCGTTGTCTACCTCCTGCCCGCACAGAATGCCGCAGTGACCGTGGCTGGTATATTCGCACATGCATACATCGGTGATAAGATACATGTCCGGATCAAGTTTTCGGATTTGGCGGAGACCCTGCTGCACCACACCGTCCTCTGCCCATGCGCCCGATCCGATTTCGTCCTTTTCCTTCGACAAACCGAACAGAATCAGGCGCGAAATGCCGTGTGCCTGCGCACGCTCCACCGCACGGTAGAGCTGGTCGGGCGAATAGTGGTACTGACCGGGCAGTGAGGGGATCTCCTGATAAATGTTTTCGCCCTCCACAATAAAAATAGGCCAGATCAGGCTTTCCGTGGAAAGGCGGGTCTCCCGCATCATTTTGCGCAGACCCAAAGAAGTACGCAGACGGCGCGGCCGGATAATATCGTTAAACATGGTGACAATCCTCCAATAAACACGCAATCATGTCGTCTATCGCGGCATTACTTGCGGTGATGGTTTTCATTTGATAGCGTTTGGCAATCTCCTCCGTCTGTGCGCCAATACACAGCGCGGTCATATCGGACAGATCCGTATCCCCGACGGCACGCACAAACCCTTCCACGGTGGAACCGCTTGTAAAAGTCACATAGTCGAGCGCACCCTCCGCCAGCAGGCGGCGCAGCTCATCCGTCCTGCCACAGCGGTACACCGTGTCATAAACCGGCACATCTGCCACGGTCATGCCGGCGCGGCGCAGCGCTTCCGGCAGTATTTTGCCGCCCTGCCGTGCGCGGAGCAGCAGTACGGCGCCCTTTTCCGGCAGCCGCTCAAGGAGCGCCGCCGCCAGATGCGCTCCGTCATACTGTGCGGGGATAAGGTCGGCTGTCAGCCCGTATGCGGCCAGCGCCTCTGCGGTGCCGCGGCCAATGGCGGCAAGCTGCATCCCATACAGCGCCCGCAGGTCGCGCCCCAGCCGCCGCAGCGCATCGGCTGCCGCCTTAACGCCTGCCGGACTGGTAAACGCCGCCCAGTCATACCGGTTTTCCAAAGCCGCGCGCAACGGCTCCAGTTCTGCCGCCGGTTCGATTGCGATGCACGGCGCTTCGATCACTTCCGCGCCGAGTGCGCGCAGTCGCGCGGTCAGGCCGCCCGCCCGCTCCTGCGGACGGGTCACGGCAATCCGCTTGCCATGCAGCGGCAGTCCCGTCCACCAGTCAAGCGTGTTGCTGCACGCGCACACCCGCCCAACAACGATCAGCGCCGGACTTTGCAATCCCTCCGTGCGCACCTGCGCCGCAAGGCCGGAAACCGTATCCACCACCTTGCGCTGTATGCCGCGCGTGCCGTTTTCAATGACCGTCGCCGGCATCTGCGGGTCCATGCCCGCCGCCAGCAGACCGTCCATCACCTGCTCCAAGGCGGCAAGCCCCATCAAAAACACCAGTGTGCCGCCCAACCGCACCAGACTGGGATAATCGATCTCCGGCTCTTTGCCCGCCCGCGCCTGCGCAGTGATGATGTGAACCGACGAGCCATACTCCCGATGCGTTACGGGGATACCGGCAAAAGCCGGTGCAGCAAGCGCGCTTGTTACCCCCGGGATGACGCGGAACGGTACGCCGTGGGCATGCAGGTATTCACATTCCTCCCCGCCGCGGCCAAACAGGTAGCAGTCCCCGCCCTTAAGACGGACGGTATTTTTCCCCGCCTGCGCCAGCCGTACCAGAATCGCGTTGATCTCCTCCTGCGGTACGGGATGCACGCCGGCGCGCTTGCCCACGTCGATGCGTTCCGCGCCGCAGGGGATCAGCGTCAAAATATCCGTGTCCACCAGCCGGTCATACACAACCACATCCGCACGGCGGATCGCCTCCGCGCCCGCCAGCGTCAGCAGCGCCCTGCTGCCCGGGCCTGCGCCGACCAACGTAACCATTCCCGTCATAGCATGCCCTCCGCCTGTCCTTTCAGCTGTAGGGCGAGCGTGCGCCCGAGCGCGGCGGCATCCTGCCGCGCCCCTGTCAGCGCCCCGCGCACAAGCGTTTTTTCATCTGCCGTCACATACAGCCCCCGCAGGTGAAGGCAGTCCTGCCGCACTTCCGCATAGGCCGCCGCCGGTGCAAAACAGCCGCCGCCCAGCGTTTTGATAAAACCGCGCTCGGCCAGCGCACAGTCATGCGCATCCCGGTCATCCAGCAGTCTTGTACATTCGGTCAGTTCGCCCGCGCGGCCCTGCACCGCAAGGATGCCCTGCCCGGCCGCCGGCAGCATCTCATCCGGTGAAAAATACCGGCTGATGCGGTTTTGCAGCCCCAACCGGTGCAAACCAGCCGCCGCCAGCACAAGCGCGCCGTATTCCCCGCGCTCCAGCTTGGCCAGTCGGGTCTGCACGTTGCCGCGCACTGGCTGTACGTCCATCTCCGGGAACAGCTCACCCAGCTGCACCCGCCGCCGGGCAGAGGAGCAGCCGATCGGGCGGGATTTATCCCATATGCCGTTTTCGGGCAGCACCAGCGCGTCCCGCGCGTCCTCCCGCGCAGGAAAAGCCACCAGCGGCAAACCGTCAGGCTGCTCCATCGGCACATCTTTCAGGCTGTGTACCGTCAAATCGACCGCGCCCTCTGCCAGCGCACGATCCAGTTCCCTGACAAACAGCCCCTTGCCGCCTACCTGATCGAGCGTCCGGTCCAGCACCATATCGCCCGTGGTTTTCATCGTAACCAGCGTGCAGTCCGGCCCGAGCGCGCGCATCACTTCCTCCGCCTGCCGGATGGCAAGGCGGCTGTCTCTGCTGCCGATTCGGATCATTCCATCGCCTCCAATACCGCGCGGATGCGGTTTGCCGCCGCCGCTGTTTTCCGATGCGCCGAGCCGTCGGATACCACCCCGGCAATCAGGCCGCTTCCCTCGCATACCGCGGGAAAGAAAAATGTGGATTCCGCAGCGCAATCCGCCGCCGAACACAGAATCCCGCATGCAGCACAGTCCTGCGTAATCTGCCGGTTAACATTCCGGTCATCCGTTGCCGCGACTGCCAGAAAAGCCCCCGAAAGATCGCTTTTCTCATAGCCGCGCCGTACATCCGGTACAAGATCAGACCGGCTCTCCGGTGCGATCACACGCACCTGCGCGCCAAACCGGCGCAGCACCTCCGCCCGGCGCGCGGCAATGCGCCCCGCGCCAAACACCACGCATTTTTTGCCCGACAGAGATACAAACAGCGGAAAGCGGGGCGTTTGCTTCGCCTGTTCGGGTGCGGGCTGCACCCAGCCGAACTGCGCGGCAAGAAAGCCCTGCATTTCTTCGAGCGTGCGGCCCTGTTCCCCGCGCGGACGGGCAATCACCAGCACCGCCGCGCCCGTCTCCCGCGCCGCCGTCAGCTTTTCGGCAAAGCCGCCGGCCTTGCCCGTGTCCTTGGTGACCAGAATATCCGCCTGCACCTGCCGCAGCAGGGCTGCGTTCATCTCGTGCGAAAACGGCCCCTGCATGGCAAGCAGATGTGCGCCCGTCAAACCCAGTTCCTCGCATTTTTGCAGCACGGGTACACTGGGCAGCACACGCACATACAACCGCTCCCGATACCCGTCCACCGCCGTGTAAGCGTCCAGCTCCTTGCTGCCGGTGGTCAGCAGCACCCTGCCCGGATGTGCGTTCAACCACGCGGCAGCCGCCGCGGCATCGGGCACGGTCACTACGCCGTCCGCCTGCTGCGCGGGGCGCAGCAGACGCGCATATTCCGCGCCGGTTTGCGCGCAGGCAGCACGAAGATTATCCGTCACAGCCGCAGCATAGGGGTGGGTCGCATCGACGAGCAGCGTATCCGCATCCAGCAGTGCAGTCATATCCGCCGTATCCAACCGTCCCTCGTGTACGGTAATGCCGGAAAGCGGCTCCATCACCGCCGCGCCATACTCCGTTGCCACATAGGCTGCGGCCTGTCCGCCGCAGGCGGAAACATAACGGCACAGCGCATGGCCTTCGCTCGTGCCGGAAAAAATCACAAGTTTCATACGCCGCGGTACCCACGGGGCGTGACCATGCGCCCGCCGATCACCTGCGTGCGCGAATTGCCGACGAACACCGTTGTCAGCATATCGACCGCCGTTTCCCGCAATGCGCCAAGCGTCGTCAGGGAATACGACTCCCCTTCCCGCCCGATGCAGCGCACTGTGCCGCACACGGTTTCCGACGGCAAAAGCTCGAGCAGGATGTCACACGCACGGCGCAAGTGATCCGTGCGTTTTTTGCTCGCGGGATTGTACAGGGCGATGCAGAAATCCCCCATCGCCGCCCCGCGCAGCCGCTTTTCGATAACCTCCCACGGCGTCAGCAGATCGGAAAGCGACACACAGGCAAAATCACACGTCAGTGGTGCGCCAAGCACCGCACCGCCCGCACAGGCGGCCGTCACGCCCGGAATGACTTCGACCTCAAGTTCCGGATACGGCGCACACACCTCAAGCAGCAGTCCTGCCATACCGTATACGCCCGCATCGCCCGAGGACACGACCGCCACGGTTTTGCCGGAAAGCGCCGCATCCCGCGCGGCCAGACAGCGGTCTACCTCGCGCGTCATACCGGTCTGGATGCGCTCCTTGCCGCGGAGCAGACCGTCGATCAATGTCAGATACAGCCCGTAGCCGGCAACGCAGTCGCACTGTTCCAGCGCGCGCACAGCACGCTGCGTCATCTGCTCCTCGCCGCCCGGCCCAATGCCGATGCAATACAGTTTCATTTTCCGCTCCCCCTTTTCATGTGCGCAAGGCAGGCTTCCAGCCGCTCCGGGATGACAATATCCTTCATGCCGCCCAGCAGCAGGTCAACCGTTTTATGCACGGCCAGCGCGGCCAGACCATCCAAATCGGCATCCTCATGCAGACTGTTATAGGCATGGTCATACCGCAGGCGGTCAAGAGCCGCATCCTTGATCTGCGCAATCACAGGCAGCGACTGCCGGTAGGCATGCCATTCGTTCCATTCTGCCTGTTCTTCCTTTATGATCTGCGCAGCTGCCGCGCGTTCAGCCGTATTGTGCTCGCCCAGATCGCCCAAATCGTCCAGATTCCAAACGGTCGGTCCGCACAAAGCCGCAGTCTGCTCAATATCGCGCGGCAGCGCCAAATCAACCAGCAGCGCCGGCGGCCTGTGCATGGCGGCGACGGCGGACGCCGTCACCGTAAAATGCGGGCTGGCCGTAGCTGAAACCACAAGATCCGCACCGTCCATCACCTCATACCGGCGATCATACGGCCACGCCGCGCAGCCGGACGGAACAACTGTTTCGCCGTGCCGGTAGGTGCGGAGCGTAACCGTCACGGCAGCCCCCCGCGCATGCAGTGCTGCAGCCGCCAGCCGCCCCATCTCTCCGTTGCCGATGACAATGGCTTTTTTCTCCCGCAGCGTACCGAAAAACGTCTCCGCCCGCCGCACGCCTGCCGCGGCAGCAGAAGCGGGCACACCGGTCAGCCGCGTCTCCGTGCGCACACGCTTGCCTGCTGTTACCGCACGGCGAAAGAGCGTATCGAGCACCGCGTCCATCGTCCCCGCCTCCCGCGCCAACGCGGCGGCTTCCCGCACCTGGGAAACGATCTGGTCATCCCCGAAAATCTGACTCTCCATACCGGCGGCCACGGACATCAGGTGATGCACCGCCGCATTTCCGCTGCGCCCAACGCTCACGGCGCGGTAAATGTCCGCGTCAAAATCCGCCGCCTGCGCCAGCACGGCAAGCACGTCCATTTC
This sequence comes from Agathobaculum desmolans ATCC 43058, assembly GCF_000701665.1. Lineage (GTDB taxonomy): Bacteria > Bacillota > Clostridia > Oscillospirales > Butyricicoccaceae > Agathobaculum > Agathobaculum desmolans. The sequence continues at coordinate 45,520 of NZ_JNJN01000002.1, forward strand.
GGTATGTTCCGCCCCATGGATATACAGTTCGGTGCGGTTGCAGGTTGCCAGCAGCACACAGGCTGCAACGCCCCGCGCCGCAGCGATGCGCGGCAGCAGCGCCTGCACCTGCCCGCGTGTAAAGCAAACCGGCTCGCGCAGCGCCAGCGGCGCATGCGCAAAATCCACGCCCACCATCCAAAGATTCAAAATACAGCCCTCCAGCTTTGTTCAGCCAATGCAGCCGTCACACCGTCACGCGCAGTTTTGCGACAAATCAGCCGCCCGCCGTCCGATGATAATACCGCCGCCCGCTCGCACACATTATCCACGCCAACCGTCCGCTGTACAAAATCAGACGCCGTAAACGTTCCTTTTGCCGCAGCCAGTTCGGCGGCGGCAAAAACATGCAGCGGCAGGCCGTATTTTTGACAAAACGCCAAAAGTCCCGGTTCATCCCGCTTGATATCGACCGTTCCGACCGCGCATACCGCCGAAAGCGGTATGCCCGCGCTTTGCAGCACCGCCTGCACCGCCGCCTCTATTTTCTCCGGCGGGACAAGATGGCGGCAGCCCACGCCAAGATGCACAACGCGCGGCACAAGATGCAGCGTATGCGCGAAGGGCTGCGCCGCTGTATCATACCCGATGCAAAACCCGCTTTCCGCGGTCGCATCCATACTGATGTGCGGCGGCAGCCGTCCCTCTACCGGAAATGCAGACCGCAGGCCGACTGTTTCGCCGCGCAGCAGCGCACCCGATATATATTTTATCTGCTCCGGTTCCAACACCGCGCAGCCGTTTTCCTTTGCCCATGTATCCACCGCAAACACGCCGCGCCCATCGGTTGCAGTTGTTACAACGGCCTGCGCGCCCAAACCGGCCGCCAGCCGCTGCGCCAGCGCGTTTGCGCCGCCCAGATGTCCGGACAGAATCGGAATCACAAATTTGCCCGCCTCGTCCATCACGATCACCGCAGGATCAAACGCCTTACCTACCAGATACGGTGCAACCGCGCGCACCGCAATGCCAGCCGCGCCGACAAATACAATCAGATCACAGTCCACCATCGCCTGCTGGGCAAAGCGCGTCAATTCCGTACCCGCCAGAGACGGGTCAACCGTACGGGCGTATCGTTCGCATACAAAATCCGACAGAAGCGCAGCCGCACGCGCCGCCGTCTGTGCACCGACCGCCGTGAAGGAAACCAGCTTTGCTCGGTTCATCGGCTTGCCTCACGGAAACCGGTGGTAAACGCAGGATCATATAAGCAGCTCCGCTCATATCCACCGCCCAGAAAACCGCCCACCGTAATCAGCGCAGTTTTGGTGACGCCTTCGCGCGCGGCGGCGGCAGGCAGCTCTGCCACTGTGGTACGGACGACCTTTTCATCCGGCCACGTTGCTTTATAAACAATGGCGGCAGGCGTTTCCGGCGCATAGCCGCCCGCAATCAGGCGAGCCGAAAGCTCCTCCAGCATACCGGCCGAAAGAAATAGAACCATCGTCGCCCCATGGGCGGCCAGCGATTCAATCTTCTCTTTTTCCGGCACGGGCGTGCGCCCTTCCATACGGGTCAGGATGACCGTCTGGCTGACGTTCGGCAGCGTATACTCCGCCTTAAGCGCCGCCGCCGCACCGCAGAAGGAAGATACGCCCGGGCAAACCTCATACGGAAGCCCCAGCTTATCGAGCGCATCCATCTGTTCCCTGTGTGCGCCGTACACACACGGGTCGCCTGTGTGCAGGCGCACAACCGTCTGCCCTGCCCGCGCTGCCGGCGCCATCACCGCGATGACCTCCTCGAGCGTCATCTTCGCGCTGTCATATACCGTACAATCCGCCTTTTTGTATGCCAGCAGCGCCGGATTGACTAATGAACCTGCGTAAACGATTACATCAGCCTCGCCCAGCAAACGTGCGCCGCGCACCGTGATCAAATCAGGCGCACCCGAACCTGCGCCGACAAAATAGATCATTCCCGCTCCTCCTTAACCAAAATCAGTGAAAAATATCCTGCGGGCCGATCCAACGCAGACAAGTCGGTCACGATTCTCTCACCGTCCATACCGCATCGCTCGATCAATGCAGCCTGTTCCAACGCACCACGCGCCGCCAGCGCATCCCGCACTGCCAGCACCGACCGTCCCGCTTTCATCAATACTTTGCTGCCGGGCAGATCGAGCGCTTCCTCCACCGCACCATGCGTTGCCGGAATGATGTGCAGCATTTCGCCATCCTCACACAGCGCACGGCCAAGTGCCGCCGCTGCTGCACAAAAGGACGGTACGCCGGGCACCAGTTCGGTTGCATATCCGCGCGCGGCGACACGGCGCAGTACATACCAGCAGCTGGAATATACAGTGGGATCACCCAATGTCAGCAAGGCAACATCCCGCCCGGCATCCAACTGTGCACAAATCGCATCTGCCGCCTGCAGGTGGCAGGCATCGCGTACTGCGCGGTCACGCGTCATAGGCATTTCGCAGTGCAGCACCGGCTTGCCGCCGATATAGGCCGCCGCAATGGCAAGTGCGGTCTGGCCGCCGGTATCCGCCTGCGGCGCTGCGATCACCGCACTTTCCCGGATCACACGAATAGCCTTAGCGGTCATCAGTTCCGGATCGCCCGGCCCTACCCCAACTCCGTACAGTTTTCCCTGTTTCATATAGACCCCTTTAGTCTTTCACATAATTTCCGTGCACCCGGCGACTGCGCCAGCACGCCGTATTGTCCCGTAAACATGATAAATTCTGCCTGTACCTGTCCACGCAGCCGCTGCGCCAACCGTCTGCTGACTGCCGTACCAATGCGGTCAAGCACCGGCTGCCGCAGCCCGGCACGATCCAGCAGCGCCACGCAAGCATCCACAGAAATAGCTTGCATCAATGCTTCCAGCAGTTCATACTCGGCCCCGCACAGCGCCGCATAGGCGGTAAATATCTCCTTTCTGCCATCTGCCACAGCAGAATGTGTATTCATCACACCAGCGGCTATTTTTACCAGCTTACCCGCATGTCCGATCAGCAATATCTCCGTAAACCCACGGCAGGCCGCATGATCGAGCGCTTCTCCAACATAATTCGAACATTTCACCGCTTTTTCCAAATCCAACCCCAGTGCATTGCGTGCAAAATCTGCACCGTAGTTTCCCGGACATAAAAACGCAACCCGCTGTCCCTGCGCATATCGGCAATCCAATTCCAGCCGGATGGTGTCTGTCAGTGCCTTTTCGCTCATGGGTTCGACCACGCCGCTCGTTCCCAAAATCGAGATGCCGCCCACGATTCCGAGATGCGCATTATAGGTTTGCTGTGCAATCTCCTCTCCGTGCTCGGCCGACAGGGTAATAATCAGACCGCCCGTATACGCTGCTGCACGGCACACCTGCATCACTGCATCGGTGATTTGCCGCTGCGGCCCCGGATTGATCGCAGGCTCTCCCACCGGAACAGACAGTCCGGGCATTGTCACCACGCCGATCCCTGCACCGCCCTGTATAACAATGCCCTTTTCCATGCGGCACACCGCGGCAAAAATACGTATGCCATCGGTCACATCCGGGTCATCGCCAGCGTACTTACGAACCGCGCAAACGGCGGCATCCGTTTCCCAGTGCGCCTCATCCACCGGCAAAGTAAAGGTTAAACCCGCCGGGGTTGTCAGCCGGACAGCAGGCGGCACCACTCCGGTCAGCAGCATCTGTGCTGCCGCCTGTGCTGCCGCTGCGGCGCAGGTGCCGGTTGTCCATCCGCGGCGCAACGCCCGTCCCCCCTGATAGATGATCGTATTCTGATCCATGCCGTGGATATCCCCTTTCTAAAAAAGCGCCGTATCCGCACGCATTTTACGCAACGGACCGGCGCCGACAGCCCATTTCCCCCTTCCCGAAAAACAGGCTGTCCATCCACCGGCCATTCCTCGCAGCCGCATGCGCTTTCTATCCAAAAGGCAGGTATTCTGGCTCGGGTGTCTGCACACACGGTTAGTCTTCCCGGATACCCCCAGTGACATATCGAACCATGTGCTCTTCCCTTACAGCGGCGGGACCGCAGGGGAATCTCACCCCTTTCCCTATTCTCCCACCCCGGACAGGCAGGCACCTTTTGATATTCGAATCCAAAATTCAAATAAAGCTATTTTATTATAGCACGTCACAGCGTACTGTCAACGCGGCTGCATCGGTTTCGTCGATTTCCCGCACCGTATACGCCATACCGCGCGTTCCCGGCTATTGATTTGCAGAGCTGCCAAGCACATGGGATATTAAAGTGCGTAAAAAGCAGGGAGAAAACCGCAAATGCTTCATCGAAACGGCAAACAAATACGCAGACATCACACAAACCAAAGCATATCCGTATCCAACATAGTGATGCCGACCCCAAGCCGCTTGTAAAAATCCCAAAAAAGAGATACGGCATGACCGAAGTCACGCCGTCCTTAAACATCCTTGATTTGGATACGCTTATCGAAATGATCATTTCCTAAAATCATTTAAGAGCAGTGTGCATTTTTTGATGCCACCTTCATGCTGCAGCATTGCGCAACCGCTTATCAAGGATTGCATATTGGCACTGATAGAATCGGTCATGGTGCATCATCTGGTTGATCGACCTGCTCAGTCATATGGAAAGCGGTGCGCGGCACCGAAGGATTATCGTTTTCTACAATGTCAAAATAGTCCTCATTCTGGATCTCCGGACGGCGGTGCTGCACAATGGCAATCAAAAGCGCATACAACACAATGGCGACCAACCCGCCGGAAAAACCATTATTGTATAAATTCATGCCGGCAACCGGTGAACTGGTGTGCAGTACGACCGCAGAGTGCAAAAATCCGGCCAGCACACCGAACGACCAGCCAAAATAACCGGCGATCGGCGCAAGCGTTGTGCAGAACAGACCGGCGAGCTGCACTGCGCCATCCGCCAGCGACCACTGCATCATCATGCTGCCGAGCACAACACCGCCCATAATCGGCAGGATATTTTTCGCATGCTTGCCGAAGGCGGAAAAGCCCATGATTGTCAGAATACCGCCGGCAGTCGGACCGTTGAGGTTCCCGCCACTAAGAATGATAAACGCCAAACCAATCAAGCCGTTGATGCCGATGTTAACCAAAACAGGCGCCGGTCCAAACATGCGCAGATAATCGCTTGGTGCCCGCCCGCTGGTGCGCAGCAGTGCGCGGTAGGACAGCCATACCCGTTTGGGTGAACGGCGGCAGCAAAACAGGCCACTGATAATCAGCAGCAGGCAAAGACTACCGAGCAGGGCCGCGAATATGCGATCAGAGTCGGTAGCCCAGTGGTACCGGGTCGTGGGAGAAGCGCCGAAAGAACTGATGACCGGAACGATCAGAAAGGCCAGCAGACCGGAAGCAAAGCCGACGTTGTACAGGTTCATGCCGTTTTGAACCTTATACGTATAGGCCGAGAGCGCAGGCATAATGAACCCAATCAGCATGCCGGTTAAAATGCCGATCGGCAGCGCTGCACCACCGTTATCCAATACAAAGTAACTGACGATCGGTGCAAGAGCGGTCGACATCAGAGAGGTGGGCAGGTATTTGCCGAACGATTCGTGCCGCATTGCCGCATACAGCCGCGTACCGATCAGAAATGGCCAGATATTCACAAAGTTTTTGCCGAACAGGGAAAAACCAGACATCAGCCCAATCACGACCAACGTCAGCCCGTTCGGCGCTTCTTTACAGTGCTGCAGAAACAGGATCGAAATAGCTGTTACAAGAGCGGAGTTGACAAGCGCCGCACCCGCGCCGGCAACGAGCACATAATCAGTAATCAGCGCATCTTCGGTAAAGATAATCGTATGCAGTCCGCAAAGAATATGGGACGGACTGTCCAGCAGCAGACCGGTGAACAACAGAATCAATGTAAAACCCCATAAACAGGGAAAAAAAAATTGACGGTGCTTCGGTTTGTCGGATACGGTTTTCATAGACGCTTAGCCTCCGATGTGGCTTTTGCAGCCTGTTATTGATGCACTTATTGTAACAAAAAGCGTCTAACAAAGTCAAGCGGAGGCAGCAGCCGAAAATGTGCGGTATGTCAGAATGAAAAAGTTCTGCAGCCATTCGCAGAGGAGACCAATATGTGATACGCCAACAAACAGGGGAACAGCTTATGGAAATCACAAAGCAGAGGCACGTCCAACCTGCCAAGAAATTTCGAGCCCTAATCATTTTAGTTTTGCAATACATCCCCTGATTCCAGTTCAGCGCTTGCCGATGCATTCGAATCTATCCATCCTGCTTTTGCTTTCTGCACCAAATATTTATATTGCGGTAATATATTTATTTTGCCTTGAACCGTCCGATATATATTACAGGCGTATGACCTCACATCATTAAACCGGAAAGTAGAATACGATATATGAAAAAAAGGAAACTGTTTTCGCCAGAGCACCCGCCTCAGACGCGCGAAGCCTTGCAGGATATTGGGAAACGCTATTCCAATATTCTCACCGCTCTTATATTACTCCTGCTTTGTGTTATTCTCTGCTTGATTGTTCTGGCGGTCAAGCTCTCCTCACATACATATATTTTGACCGATGGAAACCGTTATGAAACCGTACATTTGTATCCCGGCACGATTGCTAAGGCACAAAAAATTTCAAACTTCCAAAACCTAAAGGTAATTGCCCAGCGCAGAGAGGGAAATACCACGTATATCACACTGGATCAAGAACTGAGTGCGCAGATCAAGACCAAGGATCAAACGATGACCGTCCCCTTTACGGCCTGCACCGTAGGCGAGCTGTTAGAACAGATTGGTATTGCTGTGGGCAAGGACGATATTGTAGTACCGGAACTCGACAAGTGGTTGGTGGAAAATACAGAAATCTCCATTACAGAAGTCAGCTATCGCTCTGAAGTTGAAACAGCGGCCATCCCTTTCCAAGTTGAAACCCGCCAAAATTCTGATATGGAGGACGGAACACAGCGCATCCTGCAATACGGAAAGAATGGCGAAAATGAAGTCACTTACCGTATTACGCTTCATGACGGTGCCCCGTTCGAAAAGGAAAAGGTTTTGGAAAAAGAAGTCCTTGCTCCTGTTAACTGCATCATAGAACAAGGAACCAAAAAACGATCTGCCGCGGAATCTTCTGCACCAGCACAACCAAGCAGGTATACCACAACAGATATCGGCTCCACTGTTGCAAACGGCTCTTCCGACGGCCAGCTGTCTACCGCAGGGCGGTCGCAAGTCTGGTCCGTCCCCGCCGGTATTCAGGATGATACTGCTTCCAAAACAATAACCGCCGCAGACGGTTCAACGTTCCGGTATTCTTCCGTCATTGACGTAACTGCAACCGCCTACCATCGAATTGAAGACGGCGGCCTCATCACTGCCAGCGGCACAACCACGCAATATGGTACCATTGCAGTTGACCCGCGTGTAATCCCATTAGGCAGCCGCGTATATGTTGTTTCGAACGGCGGTGACCAATCTTGGTCATATGGTCCCGGCATTGCCGAGGATACCGGCGGCTTAATCAAGGAAAACCGCATCGATCTGTTTTTCATGACCGGTGAGGAAGCTGATCAGTTTGGTGTCCGTCCAGCCAAAGTATACATATTAAACTGATTCTCTTATTATTTGCCTGCTATCCATTACAGGGGCCTCGAACGCAATGTCTGAAAAAGCATTACGCTCGAGGCCCCTGCCTGTTTAACATATTCGCTTTTATCCGGCTGCCTCATTCCCTATGCCCCGAAAATGTCTGCCGGCCGCAGCTATCTATCCGAATATTCATGCTTTCAGTGACCAAGTCATTTTCCATCCGCCATATTCATTGCTCCTGCTTGGATGAATTATCCTGTTTCAGCAGCTGCAATAGCTGCATGGGCGAAACCTCCTCCCTTGCAGCGGCCGCATTTTCCCTGCGGGCTGCTATCAGTTCCTCCCGCAGAACCGACACGTTGCGCGGCGCATCTATTGACAGGCGGACACGCCCTACCCCGATCTCCTGAACCGTAATTGTAATGTCCTCGCCGATCACAAAGGACTGTCCTTCTTTCCGCTGTAATATCAGCACTGCGCTCCCCCCTGTCGTCCGATTGATTCCAGAGGGCACTGCATATCATATTCATCCAGTATCACCTGACAGGCCTGCCTCGTCCGGTCATTCAGGACGATGGGGCATCTCAGGTTTACCGTGCTCTTCCACACCGGCTTATTGACCCTGCAAAGCGTATAATAGCATAAGTCCTCGCTCTTCTCCACCTGCATTTGAAGCAGCTCGGACTTTGCTAACTTTGGCTGATAAGTTGGCATCAGCATAAACGGGTTCAGCGCAGTAAAAGCCAGCGACGGCGTTTCTACGCTTTGCAGGCATAACAGGAAGTCCTCCTCCTTAGCAAAGGGGAGGAGGACAAATTTTTTTTCCTGTTCAAAACCGAAAATACCATTGGGGAAAAACAGCAGCGTTTGCTCGTCTACCTGTATTGTTCCAAAATATTTGGTTTCAATTTTCATTCCAGTCTCCTTCGTTAAACCGTTTCATCCAACGGCTTGTATCCCGGCTCCGCCGACGGCGGCACATAGACCGGCCCGCCAATATATTTGATAATCACGTCCGGACGCTGCGTTACGGTAAATTCAATATTACCCGGTATAAATTCCACATCACCATTTCCAATGCGCCAGTCAAAATTCAGCTTATCCATCTCATAGCGAATATTCAACTCTCCGGCATCCCAAGAAATATCCGGGCCTGTGCTGGGCAGAAATGTCATAGCAACATCCGTATTGACCTGCTGGGATTCCATCGCAAACTGCGTAATCAACTGCTCACCAATTTTTGCCTGAAGCAGCAATTTTCCGTGCCTCGCATAGGTGCCTGTTGTTTCATAAACCTGTTCGCGCCCTTTTTGTGCTGCCTGTTCAATACTGCGCATTGCGGTTGGTGTGATGGAATTACGCGCTTCAAACGTATCCAAGTTCAGCCGGATGGGCTTGCTGCGTATTTGCAGACCGCCCTCGCTGCGTGAAATCTCCAAATCCACTTGCGACCTTTTGTATTCCAGCCGCGCATGGTTTACCTTCATTTCCAATTCGATCGGAACATTTTTAATCTCTATCAGCCGTTCCATAGCGCTGTACACCTCTTTTGTCCGTACCCATATTAAGACATATAGTCAATAAACGATTGCGACAGCACATTGTTGCCAACCCGCAGCGCGGCATTGTAGCTGTACTGCGCATACACAAATGTGCTCAACGCATCCGCCAGGTCCACTCTGTCAAGCGACTCATATTGCTCTGTAAGCGTATCCCCGGTAGAGGTCAGGCGGGCGTCATTCGACTTCAAAAACTGGGCTTTCGTATCCAGCTCCGCCCGGTTGGAGTTAAACTCGGAATAGGACTCCTGCATCTTATCAAACAGCGCGTTTGCCTTTTCCTGATCTGCCGCATTCATCTTATCGCTTCCATCAGCTGCCGAGTCTACCAGAAGCTGCCCCATCTGGGCTGTCAGCGAAATAATATCCTTGGGCGAACCATCCTTATAAGTGCCGAAGCCCAACAGCCCCGCACCGGAAATCGCCGTATTGAATGCGGTGGAAGAAATGACCTGTTCATTCTCATCCAGCTGCAGGCCCAAGCCTATATCCACAAAGGTAGACTCCTTGCTCCACTCTTCCAGCTTCTTCAGCTCATCCGGATCCTTTGTCGCCATATCTATCCCGCGGAAATACAGCTTTCCATCCTTCAGTTCAAACGGAGCCTCCGCGCCATTTGCGCCGGCAAACACAAACTTGTCGCCATACTTGGCGTTCAGCGTTTTAACCATGCCTTCCGCAGTATTCAGCATGGTTTTTCCAATTTCCGCACGGGCGCTTGATTTAGAACCGTCCACGCCCTGCTCGGCCTGATCGAGCGCCGTATTATACTGATCTGCGATTTTCTGCAGGCTCGCCTGCGCCGACTCAAATTTGTGGATCGCGGATTCGCTGGTTTTTTTCTGAAAATCATTACGCGCAGAGGCCGCATGCACACGGAACGACTGCGCCGCCAACGCCGGATCTTCCGAAAAGGAGTTGAACCGACGGCCTGTCAAAACAGTGTTCATCGCATAGTACTGGTTCCAGCTTGCTTTCGCCAAGTTTCCCCGATAGGTACGAAGCGTACCGTTTGTTGTAACCCGAAACATCACTATAACTCCTTTCTATCAGCGGCCAACAATGCCCATGCCGTTAATTACTTTATCCATCGCTTCATCCAGCGCCGTCATCAGACGGCAGGCAGCTGCAAATGACTTTTGATATTGCAGCAGGTTCATGCCTTCCTCGTTCAGATCGACACCGGCAACGCTGTCCCTGCTGGTATTGATGCCATCCGCAGCTGCGGCATAGGTTTCATAAATGGTGTTGGTTGTATTCTTATGTGCACCCAGCACGCCTTCCATATTAGCGTAACAGCCTTCCAGATTGCCCTTGTAAATCGGATCTCCGGAAACAATTCCGCCAATCTTACCGTCGCCAAGGGAAAATTTGTCGGTTTCATTACCTTTCGCATCCGTAAAGGAAATATCCGTCACCAGATTGCACAGCGAACCATCCGGGACAACCGCCTTATCATCGAAGGTGATCGTTGTCCCATCATCAGTCACCGTAAAAATCTTATTTACATCCGCATTCCCCTGCAAAGCCTTCGCCAAGTTAGTCTGAGTCTCTTCTGCTGTTGCGCCAGCTTGGAACTTGACCTCCACCGTATGCTCCTGATTCATGCCATCAATATAAGTAATATGTGCAGTCAGGTCCGTTCCCGGCGCAAGTGCGTTATCCTGCTTCGGCTCTCCGGTTGTAAAGGCCGTATTATTCGTGCGGACGATATCGCTTGGCCGGAAGGTATAGCCTGCCTCAAATACATTGATCAGCCGGTTGATGTTATCATTCATCGTACCCTGCACCGGATTACCCGAAACCGAAGCCACAACTTGTGTCTCGCCGCTCTTCCATGCGCTTGAAATGGAAATATTCCCTGCGGTAATCACAGTATTCGGTTTTTTCGGATCATCTCCCTCTGCCGTAAACAGGTTGCCCGCCTGATCCTGCGCTATCTCTCCATTTGCGCCAGGATCCGAGAAAGATGTGCCATCCGGGCGGGTGGTATTGATCCGGTTCATCTCGGTTGCAAACTTGTTTGCCAAAGCGTCCAGCGATTTCTGATAATACGGTATCCCACGAATCGACTTATCGCCGCCGTCCGTGCGGAACTCGCCTGCACCGGTCAGCATCTGGCGGGTGGATTCCAGCGCACCATATCCGTGCCCCTCGTCCACAGTCGTCGTATTGGCCGGTACAGCGGCGATCGACTTGGTATCCCCCAAAGTAATGCCGGTGCCGCCAGCACCCAGCTTCATCTCCGTTACGACGGCGGCCTGAGCGCCTGTGCCTGTCGAAGTCATGACAAGCCCGTTCGAGGTCGCCTTAGCTGTGAACAGGTCTTTCAGCGTAGTATTTTTATTTAGGGCATCTGCCAGATTAGACAGTGTCGTTTCACGCGCTTTCGCAACCTCTTCCGGGGTATCATCCGCTGGCTTCGCCACCGTGAAATCGACAGGTACGGTATGTTCCTTGCCATCCTTGTCCTTGTAAGTGATATTGACCGTCTGCTGTCCGCCCGGTGCGTTCTTTCTAAAATCCAGCCCTTGAAGCTGGAACTGAGAATTCGTGTTGGACACCTGCGTCTGATAGGTAGAGTCGTGCAGCTCGCTGATGGACAGCCGCAGCAAGTCATCCAGCACCGGTTTGCCGTCCGCATCCACCATTGGGTCGCCATTGCCATCCACTTTTTGCTTGATCGACAAATCTGCACGATAAATGCCGTCAATCAGCGTGGCCCCGGGCTTATTCGTCTTATTATCCACCATTTTAATGGTGAGTTTTTCGACCGAAAAGCCTGCTCCAAGGTTTTCCTTGCTGTAAGTTACATCAATTTTCATATATTCGGAAAGCTGATCGATCAGCATATTCCGTTGATCGCGCAGTTCAAGCGCCGGATCCCCGTTAATATCCGAACGGCGGATCTCCTCGTTCAGCTCCTGCAATTTTTTCAGGATATTGTCGGCTTGCTGTACATCTTGTTTGTATTGATTGTATACATTCTCAAATACAGTCTGCAAATTCTTGGCGCTTGTATTGAGCAGCTGGCACAGCGCTTCCGCCGAACTGCGTACCAGCGAGTCAAATTCTTTTTCGCCCACATGGTCATTCAGGTCATTCAGCTTTCCCAGCAGATCCTGAATCTGGGTGGTGATGCCGGTCTTGTTTACATCATTGATCACGCTCTCCAGCTGATCCAGCCCATTGAGTGTTGCGCCGGCTGAGCCGACGCTCGACATCTCCTTCCGGAACCGGATATCCAAAAACGGATCGCGCAGCTGGGAAACGCCAGCCAGCATAACACCCGAGCCAACCGAAGCAGAATTTTGGGAATGGTACAGCCCCGATCCGCTTGTGATAAAGCTGTATTGATCCAGTCTTTGACGGGTATAACCCTGCGTATTGATATTAGAAATATTGTGACCTGTGACATTCAGCGCCATTTGGCTTGCAATCATGCCCAAACGCGCCACAGTAAACTCACCAAAAGTAGCCATTGCGCTTGTCTCCTCCGTTTCTTCCTTTATGCACGGAAATCTGTATGTGCTCCGTTCGTTGTTATGGTATGATCTTTCACATGCTCCGGATCAAGCCCAAGCCCGGCAATCATATTTTCCACCTGATGCAGGCTGCATTCCAGCGCCGAGCGGGCCACCTCGGCCGCGCTTTGCATAATCCGGTATTGTGCGGACAACCGTTCTGCCGCATCTTTTACCTTTTCACGCAGTTCTGCGGAATCTATCTGCTGCGGCAAACCGGACAGCGTTATTTTTTCCAATCCCATTTGCTGTTGCAGGCTGATCCGCTTCTGGTCAATATTGCGCAAACTAAGCGATAACGCCTGCTCTTTTTTCATGCACTCGCCCAGACGCATCAGGTCATCCTCATGAACAGAGGCTGCAACATCCTTCTGCACAGCGGTCAACTCGCCTAAAATCGCCGTCAGACGATCCAACAGCTCCGGCAGCTCTTCCATTCCTGTATTCATCATTTCTGTCATCCTCCAAACAGCATGATACGAGCTGCCAGCTCATCAATATCATATTGGTAAACGCCCTTCTGAACCTGCTCCTGCAGCTCCGGAAGCGTTTCGCATCGGTACGTCCGCACTTCCTGCGCGATGCGTCCCGCAAGTTTATGCGCAAAGCGCTGCTCTTCCGTATATTGCGACGAGGTCAGCTCCACCCGGTCGAATTGCGCAGTGCCCGCGCGCTGGCTTTCATTTTCTTCTGTCTGCGGCCGGTGTATTGCCAATGGGGACAAGCCTCCCGTTTTGGGAATCATCATTATGGTCAGCTCCTTTTCAGCACACGCAAGTCGATGGATTACTTGCTATATCAAATATCGGTCATTACCGCAAAAAAATAAGCGGCAGGCTGCAAAAAAACCTGTCGCTTATTTTACTTTTTGTGCACGTTCCTATGCATTGTTCAGATGACGAAGCAGGACAGCCGCAATATTTTCGCAGGCGGCTTGTTGTACCACCGCACCAATATCATGCGCTACCATAGGCATCCCGTAAACCACACTGGATTCCTTATCCTGCCCGATCGTATAAGCACCATGCCGCCTCATATCCAGCAGCCCATCCGCACCGTCCCGCCCCATACCGGTCAGGATAATACCTACCGTGCGGCAGCGGACGCTCTGTGCCACCGAGTGGAACAGCACGTCCACAGACGGGCAGTGTCCGCTCACTTTTTCTCCAAACTGGCAGGAAACCGTGTACCGGTTTCCTGTTCTGACGACACGCATCTGTTTATCACCTGGCGCAATCAATACGCGGCCGCGTTCAATCGCGTCACCGTTTTCCGCTTCCTTTACCTTCATCGCACATATTTTATCCAAGCGGTCGGCATACATTTTTGTGAAGCCCGGCGGCATATGCTGCACCACCACAATCCCCGGCGTATCAGCCGGCAGGCGTTTGATCACCTCAAGCGTTGCCTCAGTTCCACCGGTAGATGCTCCGATTGCAATAATCGTCTCTTTTACGCCCTGTGCCATAAGCGGCAACCGTCCCACAGCCGGTGCTGCAGCCATTTGGCTGCGGCGTATCCGCGCACAGGAGGCCACAACAATTTTATTGGCGAGCGCTTCTATAAAACGCTGGTTTGCCCCAACCGTTTCCGGCTTTCGAACAAAATCAACCGCACCAACTGCCATTGCATCAAATACGCGCAGGTTCAGGGAGGACACCAGAATGATCGGTACAGGATGTTGTGGCAACAGGCTTTTTACAAAGTCAATCCCATTCATTCCCGGCATTTCCACGTCCAGTGTCATCACATCCGGCCGGAGCAGCGGCAGCTTCGCCCGTGCCTCCGCAGCATTTCCTGCCTCCCCGACTATCTCCATGTTGCTGTATGCGGACAGGCCATCCCGGATAATGCGCCGGGCCAGAAGCGAGTCGTCAACAATCATTACTCGTATCTTTTTTTTAATGCTCTGCATTACAGCATTCCTCCTTTCACTGCTGTCACTCCTTGCGGAATGTCGCCGGGCGGAGCATTCGGTACGGGCTGTTTTTGCTGATATTCTCCGAATGACCAATTAAAAAATATCCTCCCGGATTGGTCGCGTGATAGAAACGCTGCACAAGCGCGTCCTTTGTTGCCTGATCGAAATAAATCATAACGTTCCGGCAGAAAATAACGTCAAACTTGATTCGGAAGCGAATGGGATCCATCAGATTGAACACGCGGAAGATAACATTGCGCCGTATCTCCGGCGTAACGGTGTATAGCTCGCTCCCGTCCGTCTTTTTTCGAAAATAGCGCCGCTGCCATTCCGGCGGGATGTCGGTCGGCATCTCATAAGAAGGATCCGCCGCCTCACTCAGAACACGCGGTGAAATATCCGTTGCCAACACGCGCGTATCCCACCGTCCTGCCTGCGGTCCCAAAAAATCCTTGATGCACATGGAGATGGTATACGGTTCCTCTCCCGTTGAACACCCTGCACTCCATATGGACAGCATCTTTTTCCGTTCATTCCTCTTAATAAGGTCAGGCAATATTACCTCGTTAAAAA
The DNA here is from genome assembly GCF_000701665.1 of Agathobaculum desmolans ATCC 43058. Taxonomy (GTDB): domain Bacteria; phylum Bacillota; class Clostridia; order Oscillospirales; family Butyricicoccaceae; genus Agathobaculum; species Agathobaculum desmolans. The sequence goes on from NZ_JNJN01000002.1 coordinate 60,664, forward strand.
ACGTAAAGTGCTCCTTTTCGCGCATGAAGTAAGTATAATTGGTCGTAAGTTTGTTCAGGATAAATTCAACTTGCGCCGCATCCTTCCCTGACAGCAGTTCATCAACAAACTTGGTAAAATCCGTGTACCCTTTTGCCTGCAGGGCCGCGGACAGGCGGCTGTTAATCAGCAGCCGCTTCTGTGAAAGATTGATTCCATAGCGGTCACGCATAAACGTTACCAGCCGCTGAAAATCTGCATCTGACAGCTGCAGCATAATATCGACTACCTCTTAGCAATAATTTTTATATTATCCGCAGTCACGGATGTGCTCTGCCTATTCGGCCAGCAAAAGCTCGCAGTCCAGAACCAGCATAGTACCCGTCCCATCCGGCATGGTTGTCATACCCGAAACATATTTCTGTGCGTTATGTACCGGTACCGGCAGGATGGTATCCACCGGGATATCAATAATTTGGCAAACCGTATCGACCAGTATGCCGATCGGCATTTCATTCAGGTTCAGTACGATAATGCAGTCGTTGTCTCTGGGCTCGGCCGAAAGGCGGAGCCGCATATCCATCAGCGGAATTGTCTGCCCGCGCAGGTTAATGATGCCGCGTACATAGGTCGGCACCATGGGCACCTGTGTGATCACGTGGTTTGTAATGATCTCCACCACATTTTCTGCATCCACGCCGAACAACAGGTTATCCGTTCGAAACGTCAGGAATTTGCGCATCGCTATTTCTGCCGTGTTGTCCTCCGCGGACTCGGCTGCCGCCCGCTGCATTTCCTCGGTTGCAAACATCATATTTTCATCAGACATTGCATTCTCTCCTTTTATGCTTTCCATGTCAATATCCTGCGTTTCCGCTGATAAAGCCCATCAGGTTGGTCACATCCAAAATCAGACTGATATTACCGTCGCCCAAAATGGTGCAGCCGGCGATCCCCGCATCCTTTATCTTAAAATTGTTCAGGTACGACGGAAGCGGTTTGATGACAACCTGCTGTTTGCCCAGCAGCTCATCCACAAACAGGCAGCAGGAATTTTCACTGCTCTCCACCCATACAAGGATTCCGTCACTGATCGAGGTTGACTGCGGCTCTATCCCGTAAACATCATACAAGCGCACCACGGGATAGAATTCTCCCATTTTATTGATGATCTCGCCCTGCATCGCATCATGGATAATGTCCTTTTCCGTAACTTTGAAGGACTGCCGTATGTTTTGGATCGGGATTGTGAAAATGGATTCGCCAACCCGCACCTCCATGCCGTCCATAATCGCGGTAGTGAGCGGGATTTTGAGGGTAGTGCAGCTCCCCTTCCCCTTTTCGCTGGACATCGTTACTACACCGCCGACCGTTTCCACATTCTTTTTCACAACATCCATACCAACGCCGCGGCCGGAGAATTCCGTTACCTCCTGATTGGTCGAAAAGCCCGGCATCATCAGGAAGTTCATGATCTCGCGCTGGCTGTATTCCACATCCGGGCTGGCCAGCCCCTGCTGAAGCGCTTTACGCAGCACAGCATCGCAATCCACGCCCATCCCGTCATCTTCAATTTTAATGATAACTTCGCTTCCCGTATTCTGTGCAGACAGGGTAATTTCCCCCACAGGATCCTTACCCGCGTCAATTCGCATCTGCTCATCCGGCTCGATGCCGTGATCCATGGAATTGCGCACAATATGCATAATCGGGTCGCTGATCGCGTCTACAATCGTCTTATCAATCTCGGTATCCTCTCCGATGATATTCAGCTGCGCCTTGCGGCCCAGCTTCTGCCCCATGTCCCGAACAATCCGGCGCATTTTCTGGAAAGTTCCCGATACCGGAACCATGCGCAGCGACATCGAAATATCCTGCAGCTCATCTGTCAGTTTGCGCAGCTGGCGGGCGGATTTATAAAAATTATCCAGCTTGGCATCCTCGATTCCGCGCAGATCCGGCGACGCGGTCACCATCGTTTCCGTAATGACGATTTCTCCCACTACGGCCATCAGCTGATCCAGCTTGGACAGATTGACACTGATCAGGCTTTGTCTGATCTGGTGTCCGCCGCCCTTGCCGGATGCCGTTTCGCCCCCCGCCGCAGGCATTGCCTTTTGCGGCTCGGCCGGTTCGGCAGCTTCCGCCACCGGTTCCTGTTTTTCATCCTTCTGCGTTTCGGGCGCAGGAGCTGCATCGATTTCCTGATAGGTTTTCACAAAGCCCAGATTAGAGATCAGCGGAAGAGCCGCCTTACGTTCATTCTCCGCTGCGAAATACATTGTAAAGCCGTTTTCCGCAATCTCCGGCGAACGAGCCGTATTGCTTTCCAGATCCTCCGGTTCGTAAAGAAACTGCGCGCCGCTGTCACGAACATCGCTTACGATCATGAATGCACGCAGGTTTTCCATCCCGCAGCCCTCATCCAGAAACACCCGCAGCGCAAACGGATAGCCGGCCGGCGCGTTTTCTACCAAAGCGGCGCAGCCTTCCTGTACCGCTGCTTGATCTGCCGCAGGTGCTTCCCCGCTGCTCCCGGCAGCCTGTCCGTCGTTTTTAATTTTGTCGATAAACATGTTAATTGTTTCAACAAAGCGGTCGATATTTGTAGAGAGGGGGTCTCCCTTTTCAATTTTGCCAACTTCATTCCGAAAATAATCGATCGACTGGAACAGCAGGTCGAACAACTTCGGTCGATCCTGCTCCGGAACAGTATCCATCGTATTTTCTCGAATCAGGTAGAATAAATCCTCAATACGGTGCGCAATGGTCATCAAAGGCTCATACTCCATCATTGCCGCCGAGCCTTTCAATGTATGCATAATGCGGAAGATCTCGTTTACATCATCCTGTGATAGCGTATCTGCCTGCTCTGCGGCAAGCATAATATTATCGAGCTGCTCGAGCAACGTATTCGTTTCATACAAATACATTTCCAGAACGCTGTCGCCACTGTTCGCCATAAATCCCATGCCATCCTTTCCAAAATTACAATAACAGTAGTTATAATTTATAAATCGACCGGATATAGCTCCCAATTAATAGATTGGATAAATTTTTCTACGGATGAACGGAGTGTAGCCCTATGCCAAACATCACCAGTGTGACAAACCCTGTCCCCGGGCAGGAGAACAATACCGGTTATCGTTCTCCTATCACACCGAACGATACACAGATTAAAAACATACCCGATCCGTCGCGCATCAGCCGTGCCGACCAGCGCACCGACCGGCAGGATACAGCCAGCTCCGGGCTGCCGCGGCGCTTTGATTCTTATTTTCAGGCATTTTTGCAGGATCTTAGCGCTTTCGGCTCAGTTTCCGACAGCATCTACCAGCTTCTGGCCGGCAGCCTAGGCGCATCCGGAGCCGAAACGTCCGAGATCAGCGCCGCGCTGGCACGTCTTATGCAGGCTCTGCAGCTCAGTCCGGAGCAGCTTCTCGCCCTGCTGAAAGGCCAACTTTCCTCCGGGCAGCGCTTCCGCGGACCGCTTTTCGATGTCTTGCGCAAAGCGCTTCAGACCAATCCCTCCGCTGCCATGAAGGAGGACGTTGCCCAGTTTCTGCGAAAGTTCAGCGACTTCGCCTCCACCGGGCATATTGAGCGCAGCTTGACACGCACCATCCAACAAATGTCATGGTTCATGCCGAAACGCTTCAGCGGTGCGCTGGACGGACAGCTTGCGCAGCTGGACGCACTGCTGTCCCAGGGCGACCGCGCCGGGGCGCTCTCCCTGCTTCAGGGCACCATTCTCCCTTATATGTCTGACTATGTCTCCCAAATGCATGACCGCGGCATCGCCCGTAATCTTTTGAGTATGCTGCTTCCCACCATCGCACAATATGAAAACGGTTCCCCGCAAAATGTGCTGCAATCGTTCTACCAGCTTTTCAGCTACACACCGGTCAAAAAAGCGTTTGGCGAAATGAGTCAAGAGGATATTCTGCAAATGCTGCGCGCGCATACCGCTCCGCCGGATGAAGCGACCACCACACTTTTGGATCAGCTGGCCGCGCTCTCTTCCCGCGCCATGCGGGGAGAAGGCAGCACAGCGCAGCAGCAGGCCATGCAGGAACTGATGCGTTCCGTTCTTGTCAATCAAAGTGTTTTTATGCCGCTTGCCCATGCCATTATCCCCGCCGCTATGGATGGACGTGCGATGTTCTCCGAGTTGTGGGTGGACGCAGATGCTGAAAAGCCGGCGGGTGCGTCCGGCGCCGGGCCTGCCCCTATACGGCTGCTGCTCAAGTTTGACATACAGGAGCTCGGCGGCTTCGACCTTCTGATTACTTATCAGGATGATTCGGTTGGTGCAGAACTCTTCTGTCCACCCAATCTGACACCTTTTACCGATATTTTTGAGACTAAACTGGCGAAAATGGCAGCAAGTGCCGGTCTGAATCCGGAGGCCATCCGTGCCTCCCCCTCTGCACGGCGCGTTACACTGACTCAGGCGTTCCCTAAGATACTCGAAAGGATGAACAGCGTTAATGTCACAATATGATCAAAGCCGCAAGGCTGTTGCCCTACAGTATGAAGACGGGGCGCCGGCTCCGATCGTGGTTGCTTCCGGCATGGGCTACCTTGCAGAACGCATGGTAGAAATCGCCTCGGAAAACGGCGTGCCTGTTTATGAGGACGCTTCCCTTGCCACTATGCTTTCCCAGCTTGCCCTCGGTCAGCCCATCCCCGAATCACTTTACCAGTTTATTGTTGATATTTATGTTTACTTCCTGCATTTTGATCCGGAGGCGCCGGAAAAGCCCCGCGTCCCCGCTGCAAACACCGGGCCTTCTAAAGGAGGAGACGTATAATGTATCATCCACAGCCAGAAAAACGCTTTATCATCCTCGGCGATGATCATCAAACACTGGCCAGCGCCATCCTGATGGAACAGAAAGGTCAGCAAAAGGTTTTCGAACTAACCTCCACGCCGACCTGTGACTTGTCCGCACTGCCTGCCATCAACATCCTCAGCCTCAATTCAGAAAACTTTGCGGCATGGCGCGGCCGAGTCACCGGAATACAAGATACCAATCTTTATTTTACGGCCGAGGAGCATATCGGCCCGCATCTGCGCCGGCATCTGCGTATCCCTATCATGCTCCGCACCTACCTGTATCCACTTTCGGGGGATTCGATCCGTCTGCCTGTCATCACACACGATGTAAGCTGCGGCGGAATATCTCTGTACACCAGCCGGCCACTCACCACCGGCTTCTGCTTTGAGATCGCAATTCCGTTTTCCTCCCCGCCCCTGCTGCTGAACGCACAGGTGATCCGTGTTATTTCCGAGGAGCAGCAATTATATGCCTGCGCCTTTTCCGACCTTCTTCCCCAAGAAGAAGCCCTGCTGCAGGAGGGTATCTTTGAATACGACCTGCACCACAAAACCAATACCACCCACTAGACCTTTCTATTAAACGCAGAGGTGATTACACAAATGAGCCATTTTATATCACATATGACCCGCATCGCCAAACGAGTATGTGCGCTGTCCTTATGCGCAGCCCTTCTGCTCGGCATGCTGCCGTTAACCACACCGCCCGCCCAGGCCGGTTGGGAGGACGTTTACCTAAATAAGCTCGTATCCTGGGATATTATGCGCGGTGACCAGCACGGCAATCTGGATCCCGGCCGTGCCATTACACGCGCTGAATTTGCCACCATGCTTAACCGCACGTTCGGCTATCATAAAACCGGCACGCATCCGTTCCGCGACGTTCGGCCAGCCGACTGGTTTTATGACGACATCAGCATGGCCTATACCGCCGGTTATTTTCAAGGCACTTCTAATTCTACAGCCTCGCCGCATGCCACGCTGACCCGCGAGGAAGCCGCGACCATGCTCTGCCGCAACCTGATGCTGCAGCCCCAGTCCGGCGAGGATCTGTCGTTTACCGACAGCCGCAAAGCCAGCAGTTGGAGCCGCGGCTATATTAAGGCCGCGGCTAAAAAGGGCGTTCTGAACGGTTATGTGGACGGAACTTTCCGTCCGCGCAACCGCATTACGCGCGGCGAAGTTGCCTCCATGCTGGTTAACGTTATCGGCACGCCGATCCAGTCCGCCGGTACGTATTCCAACAGCGTTTCCGGCAACTTGATGGTTTCCGCCTCCGGCGTAACGCTGGAAAACATGACGGTCACCGGCGATCTTTATATCACCCCCGGCGTAGGTCTTGGCTATGTCACGCTCAACAACGTCACAGTTTACGGGCAAATCATTGCCAGCGGTGCCGGTGAAAGCAACAAGGGTGACGCGAGCATCATCCTGAAAAACTGCACCGCCCCCGAGATGATCGTTGACAGCCCGACCAACCAGTATGTCACCATCCGAACGGTTGGCAACACCGATATCGACAGGGTCTACATTCGGACCAATACTTATCTGGAGGGAAAATCGACCGGCCGCCACGGCTTTGCTTATGTCGAGGTGGACGGCGAGGAAGGCACGCAGCTTGATCTGGCCGGAAATATGCACGAGGTCGTGACCATGTCGCCCAAGTCGACCATCAATGTCGGCAGCGGCACAGTGGAAAAGCTGACCGTAGATGAAAACGCAGTCGGTTCCAAGGTCACAATCGCACAGGGCGCTGTTGTAGAGCAGATGAACTTAGATACCGGCACCACCGTGACCGGCAAGGGCGACATCGGCACCCTGCACGTCAATGCACCGGGCTGTACGGTAGAAATGCTGCCCGATACCATCATTATCCGCCCCGGCATCACCGCCAATATCAACGGCACCATCATGGACAGCACGATGGCGGATCAAATGTCAGACAAGCCGCGCATCCTGAGCGGCTATCCCCGTCTGTCGGATGTTGCCCCCAACCAGACCGAGGCCTCCTTTATGACGAACAAGCCCGGCAAGCTGTACTGGGCTGTCCGCCTGAGCGGAGACGGCGCGTTCGACGCCAACGATCTGATTAAGCCGCCCTCCTACGGAGGAAAAATTGTAAAAAGCGGCAATCTGTCCGTCAAGGACGCCAACGATGTTCTTTCGCAGAAAATTACCGGCCTGCAGCCCGGCGCCTCCTATGTCCTTTCTGCTGTGCTGGTGGACGCGCGCGACGACCGCAGCACGGTCAAGAGCGTGTATTTTACCACGCCGGACAACAGCAAGCCCAATTTTGCCTCCGGCTATCCCAAGACCAGCACGATTGAGGACACCTATATTGCCTTTGACGTGGCGGCAACAAAAACCTGCACCCTTTACTGGGCGATCTATAAAAAGGGAATGCCCGCCCCCACTGCGAATGATTTTAAGGATGGTTCGCTCAGCGGCGCCATCTCCTCCGGGAAAGGCAAGCTGATCCGCAGCGAGGAAGACAACATCCTGATGGGCAACAAGGATAAGCACGCCAAGGACGCGCTTGCCGAGGTAACCGAGTATGACGCATACTTCTTCCTGACCGATACCATTAACGATTCGGCGGTTAAAAAGGTATCGGTAAAAACCGCCGACCGCACCCCCCCTATTTTCCGCACCAACTATCCCCGCATCAGCAAAATCGACGCCAAGGCGCTGACCGGCGAATCCATGATTAACGAAGCAGGCAAGGTATACTGGGCAATCGTTAAGCACGGCACCGAGAATTATCCGCAGTCCAACCCCGAGCTGGACGAGGAAGCGCAGGAAATCGACAAAAAGCTGCAGATCAAGGGCGGTATGTATGCGCTTAAAAGCGGCTCGTTCAGCGCGAAGCAGGACGCGGTTTCCTCCTTCAACATGAGCGGGCTTGACGCGGAAACCGCCTACGATATCTACTTTGTCGCGGAAGATACCGCGGGCAATCTGTCCGAAATCAAATCCATCCTGAATGCAAAAACGCTGGACAACAGCAGGCCGGAGCTGGTCGAACTGCGCTTCTCTCAGGCCAATGACGAGGGTAGGCCGCTGGCCAACACCGATGTTACCCTTGTGTTCAGCGAGGACATTTATAACAGTCAGGCAAAAATGTCTCTGGTCGAAATGTATGCTTCGGGCAAAAACGAATTTACGCTTGCCGGCGATAAGAATCAGACTAAGGTGCAGTGGATCGATATTATCAAAGGGATGTTTGAATTCCACAATCTGGATAATCCCACCGACCAGCGCAAGCAGGATCTTAATCTCGGCGCTGACGGCCGTGAAAATATCACCGTCAAGCTCAATGAGGAAGGCCAGACCGAGGTTACCTTTGCCAACGCCGCGCTGAAGCTGCAGAGCGGCGCGACCTACCAGTTTGTGCTAAACAACATCACGGATTCCTCCAACAACGTAATGCCGGCCAATACCAAATCCAAGGAGTTCCGTGTTTTGGATGCACAGGTGGACTTTAACAAATTGCAATACACCGCCGCGGATATTGATAAGCTCAACCCCGCGGGAGTTGAAGCCTCGTTCTCCATGATCCCCTATGCCAATTCCACGGAAAATGTTCCCGATGGGACAAAATATGATCTGCTGATTGCCTCGGATACCACAATTTCGTTCAAGCTGTATCGTCGCGACCTGTCTGCCGAAAATCCTGCTTGGGAGGTAGTCACAGATAAAAAGGGTCCCGTAGAATTTACCATCAACAAAACACCCGCAGAGAAGTGGACAGCAGCCAGCCTGAACCGTGCCAAGGGGCTTGAGCCTACTGACTATCCGCAGCTCAATCAATTGGTCAAGGGATATGAATACGCGGTCGAATTTACGTCCATCAATCTGGACAGGGATCGTAACAAGTGGGATGCGACCGTTAACCTGTATATGTACTGCGTTGCAGGCAGTCCCAACGATCTGCAAAACCTGACTTCCGGTGGAATCGTCGAACAGTCCTTCTGGGACAGCTATGTGATCCAACAGAAGAAGCTGGCCTCGATCGGCAACCCATCCGATTTCACGATCGATGTGCGCCGCGTTAACCAGAATGCCCCCCAGTTCATGCAGGGTTATCCCCGTGTGACCCCCGGCGATTCCCTGACACGCGTCGATTACATGCTCGATCGCGAGGCGGACGTATATTACGTTGTTGCCCCTGTCAACCGGCTGAAGCCCGAAACGAATACCCCAAATCTTATCATTGACATCGGCAAGTTCCAAAACGATACCGAGGCAGAGCAGGCATTGAAGGAACCCGGGAAGCGTGAAGAGCAGGGCATCACCGCCCCCACGACCCAGAACATTATGAATCCATCCAATTACACCCCAGCCAACGGATATCAAACCGGCAAGGTTCATTATGGCGGCACGGGTCGGGGCAGTTTTACCGTTGAAGATCTCCAGCCCAATCAGGAGTACTATATCTATTTTGTTCTGAAGGGTTCGTACAAGGATCCCTCTCCGGTTTGGTGCTACACCTTTAACACCAGCGATGTGGTTCCCCCCGTGCTGATTGCCAACTCCACCGGTGATGGGCAGGCAACCTTTTCCGTCAAGCCCGCCAAGGGTCAAACCAGTGTCGAAGCGGAAGTGCATTGGCTGCTCTATCCGCAGGCAACGCAGACTGGCTATCCCCCGCTGTTTACCACCCAGATCGACAGCAACGGCCAAACACACACTGCTCTGGAAATGATGGAGAGCGATGCGTTCGACGAGTGGTCCTCTGATACGCCAACTGGCGGCTATAACAACTCTACCGCTTTCAAGGAGGCCTTGTGGGAGATCATGCAGGGCGGCAGCAACGCTTCCCCTGCCCCTGACCAGAATGGCGCAGAGCGGAATTTCAGCGATAAGGACACCCCCAAAACCGTGATTGATAAAAATCTGCTGAAGCCTGAACCGACTAAATACTTGTTCATTGTTGCTGCTAAAAATGAGTTGGGCGGTCTGCCCGTGTTCCGTGTAGTGAAAAACATACAGAAGGTGAACCGCAGCGGTCCACTGGTAAAATCAATGAACACAACCTCCACCTACAGCACCAAAAAGAATTGGTATAACGGAACGGTTACCATCAACTTCGATACCGAGCTTTATGTGTACGGTGGCGGTAGTCCCGATATGCCCCAACCGGAGGCCTACATTCCCACACCAGATAGAGGAACGACCGACCTTTTCCCTGCGAATTCTGTAGAATATGTGCGTGTGTCCAACCTGAACCCCACCCGGTCAATAGGTGTTCAGTTCAATAATTTTGTTGTCGGTAATTCTTTCACGATCACGCCGACAAACGGAAAAGGGAATGGCGGCTACTTCTCCAATAAGTCCGGCTACATGCGAACCGACGGTTCCATCACCTTTACCCTGCAATATAAAAGGGATTCTGACGGGAACCCCATTGAAGAAGACGGCGCCAACAAGGTAGAATTCGTTCTTTCTGACGGAACCACCTCGGAAACCAATCCGTAACACACAGCAAAAAGGAAGCCCTCGGGCTTCCTTTTTGTGACTGTCGAAAAACTAGGTTTTTCCGACAATCTATGTTTGGACTGCGCCAAACATGAACGAGAAAAAAGTTCCTGTGCAGAAACTTTTTCTCTCTCAAAGTATAAAAGCTGAGGTACACGCCCCCAGCTTTTATGCATTTGCACTGCAAATGCTGTTTGATGCGCGCTGCCGCGCGTATTGCTGGCAGCCATCGGCAAAATGCTTTCAACAGAAAAAAAGGAAGCCCTCAGGCTTCCTTTTTTTCCATATGTTTTCCATTATATCGTACGCACTTCTGCCGATATACTATATATATTTTCCGCATATAAGGAGGGGTAGCTATGCAGGCTCCTTGGGAATACTTCGAGCATTTCAGCGACCTTGTCTATGTCAGTGATATTGATACGCACGAACTGGTTTATCTCAACCGCCACGCACGGGAGCTGTATGGATTTTCTTCAGACGCGGACTATCAGGGACGCCCCTGCTACGAGGTTATACAGTATACACATGAGCCATGCACATTCTGTACGCACAGCGCACTTTTGAAACACGGTACCGCCGAATGGGTATACCGCAATCCCGTTACCGCACATACGTTCCGCATCAAGGACAGCCTGATCGAATGCAGCGGCCACCGGTTTCATGTTACACTGGCCATTGATATGGACAGGAGTGAGCTGGAAACCTATCGCTTCAACGCGTTCGTGCATTACGAAGCGTTCATCAACGAATGCCTGATTTTTGCCTTTGCTGCCTCGAATGATCCGGATGAATCCCTTAACCTGATGCTGCAATATATCGGACAGCAGCAAGCCGGCCTGCAGCTTTCCATTTACGAGCGCGTGCCGGACGAGCATCGGTTCCAAAGCACTTACCATTGGCCTTCCTCCCCTGCGCAACCCCAGATACTCCCCTTTGATTTGGAGCAGTACCTTTCGCAGCAATATCCCGGCCGCGACAGCACCGAACCTTTGATTCTTTCCAGTGGGCGGGAGCTGCACAGCCACCTTCCCGCTTTTTGCAATCAGGCCTTCACCGGGGATGACCAGTCCCTTCTCCTTGTGCCGCTGCTGCTGGAGGGTCAAATCAGCGGTTATCTGCGTCTGGATAACGCACCGCCGCAGCAGCTCTGCTTTCTTGCCGATATCTGCAAGGTGCTGTCCCCTTTCATTATCATAACCATGCAGCGGCGCGATCTGCTGCATTATTTCAAAAATTCCATCATGTACGACCAGATGACCGGCGCCCTGAATCGCCGTGCACTAAATGACCACATCCGCCATGGATGTCCGCCGCATTCCATCGGCCTCGTCTACTGTGACCTGATCGGTTTGAAAAACATCAACGATTTGTTCGGACATAACAGCGGCGACGAGCTGATTGTGCGTATTTTTCATATTCTGCAAAAAGCGTTCCCCTCTCATCCGGTCTATCGCATGGGCGGTGACGAATTTCTGGTTTTATGCGATAATACACCGCAGCCGGACTTTGAACAGAGTGTTGCTCAGTTGCGGACGCTTCTGGCCAAAGGAAACTGCGAGCTGTCGATCGGCAGCCTGTGGACAGCGGATACCAGTCAGGATATCCATACCCTGATACAGGAGGCCGACGCCCTGATGTATCAGGACAAACGGGAATATTACAGCCGCATCGACCTTGCAACCGGCCAGCCGCGCCATTCCCCGCCGCGCGGCAGCACTATGCCGCCTGCCAGCGCAGCATCCCGGGAAACCGCGTTCCAGAACTTCCTGCATAACTATTTTTTTGATCCTGAGGTATTTTTCCAGTCCGTCGCCATGGCAGACAACATATTCTACCTTTATTGTGGTGATATGCAGAAAAATGTCTACTTTATTTCCGATAACTTAAAGGACGAATTCAATTTTACAGACAATCTTGTATATAACTTTGTCGACCTGTTGGAGCAGCGGATATACAAGCCGGATCAGGCGCTCCATATCGCCGAGCTGCAGGATATGATTGAAAAGAAGCGCCAGATCCATACGATCCGCTACCGTATTTACAACAAGTCGGGACAGCTGCTGTGGATCCATTGCCGCGGCATTATGAAATGGAACGATGATATGACCCGCCCGCTCTTCTTTTCCGGAAGCATGGTCTGCCTGAAAAACGAGGACGCCGTTGATTCGACCACCGGGCTTCTCAATTTGTCCTCGGCAGAGGAGGAGTTGTCTGCCATTTGCAGCACTTCCCGCTCCCCCCTGCTCCTGCTCAGCTTTGTGTTCCAACCGCTTGCCGACATCAACCTTGCTTTCGGCCGCGAAACGGGAGATGCGGTTCTGCGGGAGATCGGCAGCCAACTGGAAATACAAATGGGTACGTTCTTCCGTTTTTTTCGCCTGAGCGACAACCACTTCCTTGCTTTCTCCCATAAAGATATGGTGCCTGCACTTCCTATCCGGCAGATACGCAATATCATGCTGGATGTCTGTGCCAAGCACGGCATCCATATGATGTACCCCTGTGCAGCAGGCGTGCTGCATTACCCCAAGGACGGATCCACCGCGCAGGAATTGATCGACAATGCGATTGTAGCAGCAAACGTTTCGGCCAATTTCCCTTCGCTGGACTATCTGGAATTTTCCTCTCATATGACACAAAATCAACGGGAACAGAGCAGTCTTGGCTTTGCTCTCAATTACAGTGTCAACCATGCCTTTAAGGGCTTCCATATTGTTATCCAACCGCAGGTCGAGGCTGCTACACAGCAGATATTTGGCGGCGAGATCCTGCTGCGCTGGAGTATGCAGGGGCAAAATGTTTCGCTTTCCCAGTGCATCACCGTGCTTGAACAGCAGGGTGTAATTGTTCCCGTCGGCAAATGGGTCATCACCCAAACGGCACGTGCAGCACAGCATATCCTCTCCCTCCGGCCGGACTTTCGCTTTTGCATCAACATCAGCTATCTTCAACTATTGGATGACGGATTATTCCCTCATATCCGGCAGACGCTTCAACAGTTCAATATTCCGGCTCGAAACTTGCTGATAGCACTGACAGAAACCCATCATGACAGCGCACCGGAGCGCTTGGAGACCTTTATCCGGCAGTGCAAGGAAATAGGCATTTCCTTTGTTCTGGATAACTTTGGCGCAGCCTATTCCAACCTGTCCTTGCTTTTGCAGCATCCGGCCGATCTGATTAAATTAGATCAAACGCTAATCCGTGGGATCTCCTCCTCCCAGCAGAAGCTGGACTTTATGGCAAGCTTTATCTATTCCTGCCACCGGTTTGGCAAACAGGTCTGTGTAGAAGGCGTGGAAACCGAGGAAGAATTCAATCTGATCCGACAGGCTGGCTGTGATTTCATGCAAGGTTTCTATTTCTACCGGCCGATGGATTTGGATGCCCTTATTCATCTGCTTGAAACACCGGAGGGCACAGCCAACCACTAACCTCTATTCGCCGACAGTAAAAAGGGGTCGCAGCTATGCTGCGACCCCTTTTTACTGTCGAAAACTTCGTTTTTTGACAATCTGTGTTTGGATTTCGCCAAACACAGACGAAAACAGTCAGGCACATGTCCTGACTTTTTATGCATTTGCGCTGCAAATGCTGTTTTATACGCGCCGCTGCGCGTATTGCTGACACCCACTTTTTCGATAAGCTACAGGTCTATCCCTGCGCCCTAATGATGAGGGTTCTCATTCACAAGCACGCATGCGCGCATCATCTGGACGGACAGCAGATTGTCATACCGCGCTGCATACAGGCTCATCATCGCATTACGCTTTTTGCTGTCCAGCACAACATATTTGGATGGCAGGTTTGTCAATGCCAGCGCTTTCATATCCGCCACACAACGAGCACAGCGGCATTGCAGCATATTCTCCACATAGTATGCCGCTTCCTCCTCCACCAGCTCCTGCAGAACGTTAATATATTGAACATCCTTTTCTCCATGCGGCGTCACGAGGGCGTGTTCCTCCTCTGCACCTTGCGATGGAAAGCATATCGTTTTCTGCTCCGCCGGTTCCGTTGACAACATATTGTCAACCGCATTTTCATCCGGAGACGTCTCTTCCGCCACCGCTTGTGCCGGTGTTGTATCTGTCTCTGCTTCCAGCGCCTGTAACAATCCGGCACGGATCTCGTCCGACAAGGCCTTTTCCCGGTCCTTGGTGGTCTGCACGATAGGAACGACCGGCGGCGGCGCAGACTGTGCCATACGCTCCGGCGCAGCCGATGCCTGCTGTTCCGGCATAACCGATGGTTGCTGCTCCGACGCAGTCTGTTCCTCTGTTTTCTTCTGTGCGGCCGGCTTGCGGGAGGGCGCAGATGCCTTTGCAGGCTTGCGCTTAACCGTTTTTTTCTCTTCCTGTGGTACAGGCTCCGGCTGCCGCACCTCCTCTGTGATTTGCTCCGGCGTTTCACCCCCCTGATGCGTGATCAGGTTCAGCACGCGAGCTGTTTTACTGCTGCGCTTTTCCGCCATGTTTTTTCCCCTTTCCCACGTTACTGCTCCGCCGCGTCTTCCTGTAATATTTCTTCCACAAGCGCAACAAAATCCATTGCCGGCTTCGAGCGCGGCGCATAGGTCACAACACTTTTCCCGTGTGCGGGCGATTCCGCTACAAGCACGCCCTGCCTTATTTTGGTTTCAAACACCTTGGTATCCAGCTGCTCTGCGATCTGCCGGGACAGATCCAAAACGTCCTTATTCAGGTTGAGCCGTGCATTGAATTTGTTAAGCAGAATACCGATAACCTTCAAACGAGGATTATAATATTGCCGCACCGTTTCAATCGTTTCCTTGATCTGGGTCACACCAAGCAGACTAAGGATCTCGGGCGCCATCGGAATAACCAGCTTGTCCGCCGACACATAAGCATTCACTGTCAGCAGGTTCAGCGCGGGCGGCGTATCGATGATGATATAGTCGTAATCTTCCGCCAACGCGGACAACTCGGTCTTAAGCAGATACTCCCGCCCGGGTTTGTTGCACTCCAACTCCACGCCGGACAAAAGAATATTGGATGCAAGCATATCCCCATACTCCGTGGTGCACAGCGCCTGCTCCACCGGTATTTGTTTTTTGAACACCTCATACAGGGTATGTACATTATCAATATCTATACCGAGGCTGAAGCCAAGATTGCCCTGCGGGTCCAAATCGACGCCAAGGACTCTCTTCCCCTTTTCCGCCAGTGTAGCAATCAGCGCTGCGGCAGTCGTGGTTTTTCCCACGCCGCCCTTCTGATTGGTAACTGCAATTATCTCCGCCAATGAAATCACTCCTTTGTCTTCAAAAAAAAGCTTTTCGCTCTTAATTTTAGTATACTATACGTCGACATAAAAATATAGGGATTTTTATTTTTTTCTGCATGATCCTGTTCACTGTATTATACCCCCGCATTATGGGGAAAGGAGTGTTTTTTATGGCAGTAAACAGTGTAAGCGGCGGCAGCAGTGTCTCCAGCCTTTACGGCAACCGCAACGTGCTGAGTGGCCTTGCCAGCGGCATGGATACTGAAGCCATGATCGAAAACATGGTCATGGGCACAAAAAACAAAATTACAGCGCAGCAGCAAAAGCAGCAAAAGCTGCTGTGGCGGCAGGAGGCTTATCGCAGCATCAGCGACAAACTGGTGCAGCTTTCCACCAAGTATACCTCGTATACCTCCTCCACCAATTTGATGAGCGCAAATTTCTTCAAGCCCAGCATTGTCACCACAGCCGGCAAATATAAGGATTTGATTTCGGCCTCCGGCAGCACAACAAGCGATATCAAAATCACAGGGGTCAGCCAGCTGGCTCAAACCGAAACCATCAGCTTTACCGGTTTGAACGGTCTTAACAACGCCCAGAGCATCAGCGGCTCCAAAGATGTGAACCTAACAGGGACCGTGGATGTCAGCCAACTGGCCGGCAAGCAGCTTTCCTTCAAATACGGCAACAAGTCCTTTTCCATCACTTTTGACAGCGATCGTGAATATAATAGCGCGCAGGATGTTGCCGACGAAATCAACAAGCAGCTCGGTAATGCCTCTATTTCGCTCAGCGATGGCACCAGCATTAAAATGGACAGCAAGGTCAAGGCTTCGGTTGTTGATGGAAAAATTTCATTCCAGTTTACCGACTCCGGTGAAACCAACACCCTCGAACTGCTGGGCAGCTCTTCTCAGGAAGTTCTGGATGCGCTGCATCTGTCCGGCGGCAGCAAGCTGACAGCAACCGATAAAATTGAATCCTCTAAGGTAGTGGAAAAGACGGATTTGACTACCCGCAAATCTGCCGGTGAAGTTTTGGCCGGCACCTTCATGAAATTCACCTATAACGGCACTACGGCAACCATCAAAATACCGGAAAAGGACTCAAAGGAATATAATGCAATTTTTAGTCCGACTAATGGCAAAACCGTTGATGCGAATCTGGTAGATTACTTGCAAACGCAGTTGAATCAGGCATTTGGTCACAACCGTGTAAAGGTGGATGATCTCAATAGCGCTGACAATAAACTCAGGCTCCAATTTTCTGTTACAAGCACCAGTAATACGGATACGCTCTCCATCGACTCCGGTTCTCTGCATGTTGTTGGTAAAAGCGGCATTTTCGGCATTGAGCGCGGCGCATCCAACCGTGTCAACACAAGCAAAACCCTAGGGGAATTGTGCGGCGACACATTGGCAAATATGAAGCCTGTCAAAGATGAGAATGGAAAAATTAAACAGGACGCGCAGGGTAATAACTTATATGCCTTTGAGATCAATGGTGTAAAAATTGGCGAATATACCGCCGATACGACAATCGACACCATTATGCAGGATATCAATAAAAACAGTGCTGCCGGCGTCAAGGTGACCTATTCAAAAACGGCAAACCAGTTTGTATTTTCTGCTACACATGGCGGTACCGGCGGCCGCGTAGCCATTAGCAAGAAAATGGCTGACGGTACTACAGACAATCTAGCTGCCCGTTTGTTTGGTGCCGTTGAATATGGAACAGATACAAACAAGCAAACTACCGCTACGTTATATAAATTTGATAAAAACAGTGGTACGTTCGTAGAGAGCACCGAAATTAAGCGCACCGCCGGGCAGGATGCCACCATGACTGCCATGATCAACGGGGTCGAACAAACACTGACCAGCGGCACCAATACCTTTAACATTGACGGCTTTACCGTTACCGCCAGCGGCACGTTTACAAAAACGGACACTGACGCCGTTACATTCACCTCCAAGGTGGACAGCGATAAGATCGTCGACGCGATCAAGAGCTTTGTTGAAGATTACAACAAGGTGCTGGATGAGATCAATGAGCAATATTCCACCCAGCCCGATTACCGCAAAAAATATGAACCGCTTACCGATGAGCAAAAAGCGGATATGACCGAAAAGCAAATCGAAGAATACGAGAAAAAGGCCAAGCAGGGTCTGCTGTTTAACGATGGTGACCTCGGCTCCCTCTCCAACGGTCTGCGCTTCCTCTTCTCGAATTCCGACCTCGCCAAGCTGGGCATCAATGTGTCCACCAACTATGCAGAAAAGGGAAAAATCAGCTTGGATGAAACCAAGCTGCGGGCAGCGTTGGATACCGATCCGGACGCTGTGGCCAGTGCATTTGCTGATCCCTTGGGGCAAAAGCAAATTACCAACGCAGACGGCAGTACCTCTTGGGTGGAGGATACGTCCTCCGGTGGTGTTATTGCCCGCCTGAAGGTTCAGCTTGACAAATATGCCGGTACCACCGGCGCGACCAAGGGCATCCTGATTGAAAAGGCAGGCTCGCAGTATTCTCCCCTTTCCCTGCTGCACAATTCCATCCAGAACCAGCTTGAGGATATCACCGATGTGATTGATAAGCTCACCGATAAATTGACCGATCAGATCGATACCTACACCGCCAAATTCAGCAGACTGGAGGTTCTGATCAGCCAAATGAATGCCCAGAGCTCCTATCTTGCCGGCTTAGGCGGGAGCGGCTATTGACCGGAAGGATGACACAAGCCTATGGATATGCATGGCTACGAACAGTATAAAGCACAGTCCGTTAATACAATGACGCCCGGCGAGCTGCTGATGTTGTTGTATGATGAACTGATCAAGCGCCTTACGCGCGCCGAGCTTGCCATAGGCAAGCAGGATTATGCGCTTTTCGAGGCGTCCATCACACGCTGTATCGAAATCCTCGAATATCTGGACGATACGCTTGACCCGCAGTATCCCATCAGCCATGACCTGCACCGCCTGTATGATTTTTTCACATATGAACTGACCCGTGTAAAAATTGGGCGCAACACCAAGGTTCTGGCGGAGGTAAAGCCGCGGCTGACCGACCTGCGCGATACGTTCCGCGCCGCTCAGAAAGAAGGCGGTGTATGAACGCACAGATACAGCAGCTTTTGACGCAGCTTCGCCGCCGGTATACTGCCTTAAGTGAAACGCTTGAGCTTACCGTGCAGCTTGGCGAAGCGCTGGACCGCGGGGATCGCACTTCTTTCGGACTTCTGCTCACCATGCGGCAAGAAACGATTCTGCGGCTTCAGGACTCAGATCAGGCTATGCACACCTTGTGTGCGAGCCTATCCAACGATATACAGCAAAAATGGCAGGCCCTCCTTGATGGGGGCCTGCCTAACGATGAAGATGAGCAGCTGCTTGCGCGACAGATAGCGCAAAACCGCCAGCTGCTGGACCGGCTTCTGCCGCTCAACCAGCGGATCGAGCAGGGACTTTCCACACGCGGCTAATCCTGCACCGCCCTTGATAGGAACCACAGCGGTGCTCCCGCGCTGCGGCTGTCGCTCAGCTCATCTATGATAGTCTGGGCATCCCACGCAGCTAAACTGCGTGCGCGGCTATTGGGGTCAGCTACAAGGATCTTCCCTTCTACCGTTATACCGCGCAGCAGGATAAAATGCCCGCCGCTTGTGAAATGTCCGGCTTTCATCAGCGCCACCGCAATGCGGCCGCCGGAGAGCTGAAGGCGAAGCTCGTCTGCGCTCAGCGCCCCTGCCGGATTGCATTCCAATCCAAAAGCAGCCGCCGCTCCCTGCACGATTGAGTGATAGGAACCGCTCTTCGGCGCCCAATAGCCATGTGCAGCACACCATGCAGACATTTTTTCCGGATCAGTTTTCGTTCCGGTCATGCTTTGCACAGCCATTGCCATAACCGTTGGGCCGCATCCATAGCTGCCAATCGGATCGTTTCCATAGCTTTTATCTTTCCACGCCGCATCACTTTGTGCATAGTACGCAATCGAAATAAAGCCGCCGGTCAAAAGCTCCTGCCCTTCCCGTCTTGTCAACTCGGTAACGGATGGGTCTGTGATCGGCTCTCCGCCGTCTGCCAGCATAGGATCGCTGGCTTTCTGCGGATCTACCGGTTCCTGCTCTGCAAGGGTGATTTGCGCGAATTTGTCAGCCAGCCAAAACCGGCCGACAGCGATCACCTCACTGCCGCGTTGCCACAGTTGTTCCGCTTTTTGTATCACCGGCTTTGTGAGCTTGTCAAAAACCGGCCGATCCAGCCAATAGGCTACTGCAAGCTCCGCGCCGCCAATGCAGCATACCATGAGGAGGAGCACGGTAACCGTATTTCTGATCTTGTGCTTTTTAAATTTTTTCATGCCGCCCGCCTCCTTATCGTCATCCTGTTTTGATATCATAGCAGATAAACCCGGTTTTGTCCATTCTTGACCACCATTTTGTATTTTTCCGGAGGAACAACGCGTGTCCCAGATCGAATTTGACCATGTAAGCAAGTATTTTATGAATGAAAAGCGCCGCTTTGCCGCAATCGACGAACTTTCGCTTTCGATTGAACCCGGAGAATTTGTTTTTCTGATCGGCAGCAGCGGCGCGGGAAAAACAACGCTTCTCCGCCTGCTTGCCAACCACATCACGCCGGAGTCGGGCACCATATGGGTAGAAGGACAGCAGGTCAACCGCATACCGCAGTGGCGGCGCCCATTGTACCGCCGCCGGATTGGACAGGTATGGCAGGAGCCGGCGCTCATTCGTAAAAAAACGATTGGTGAAAACCTTGAAATCGTCCAGCGAGCCATGGGCGTTTCCCATCGGATCATTCTGGAGAATACCATGAAGGCTCTTTCCATTGTTGGTATGCGCAATATGGCGGACGCCTATCCATATATGCTGTCCGGCGGACAAATTAAGCTGGTCGAGCTTGCACGGGCCATTATCTGCAACCCGCACATTCTGCTTTTGGATGAGATCACCGCTAATCTGGATGATGATACCGGCTGGGATATCATGAACATTTTGAATGAGATCAACCGCCGCGGTACAACCATCGTTATGGCGACCCATGCTAAAAATTTCGTCAATATTATGTGCCGACGTGTCGTTACGCTGGTTGCTGGACGAGTTGCAGGGGACGTCGAAAAAGGAAAATACGGCGAGTTACATTAAGCTGCCGTTTTTCATAATTTCATTTTTTATAATTTCATTTTATGCTCAGGAGGAATTTCGCAAAATGAAGCTGAAAAACATGCGCATCAGCGCGCGACTCATCGTCGGTTTTGCCATACCGATTATTCTGTCATTGATACTGGTTATCTTTGCACTGATTGCAACCTTTTCAATCAACAACCGTTACACCGACCTGATTGGCGGCGAGCTTCAGCTTGAAACCAAGGCACTCGAATCGCAGGTCTATATCAATACCGCCGCCCGCTATGCGCGCGACATGGTGCTCGATACGGACAAGTCCAATTACTCTTGGAATCAGGAGGGGCTGAATAAAGCCCTCAGCAATCTGAATGCTACCCTTGCTTACCTGCAGGAAAACAACGCCAAGTGTATGGATGCCAATGCGATTGACAAGGTCATCGCCACTTCGGAAAGCTGGTTAAAGGTTCTTCCCAGAATCACAGCTGCGATCGACAAAGATGATTTCGATTCGGCCACCAGCATCCTGCAGATGGAGTGCACACCGGCCCTGACGGCGCAGGCCGAGGCAGCCAACGCCTATACCACCGAACTGCAGCGCGCAATCCAGACCCTTAACGACAACGAAACCAAGAATGTTGTAACGCTCGCTACGATCTTTATTGCTATGACGGTGATCTTCCTTGCGCTTACGATCATCTTTGCTGTTAAGATCATCCGCTCTATCCGCGTACCGCTGTCCGAAGCGCGCGATGCGATTGTTGCGATGAGCGAGGGCGACCTTGACCGCCCGGTTACCTATGAATCCCGCGACGAGGTTGGTGAAATCTCCTCTGCGCTCCATATCTGCCAGACCGTGCTGAAGGACTCCATCGGCGAGGTGGCACGCGTGACCACCGGCATGTCCAACGGCGACTTTTCGCTTACCGTCAGCGGCAATTTCCCCGGTGCGCTGCAAACCGTGTCCGACAACCTTTCTTCGGTGATCTCTACCTTGGGCAATATGATCTCCAACGCGATGTCCTCGGTCGATCAGGTATCCGCCGGTTCCGAGCAGGTTTCCAACGGCGCACAGGCGCTTGCACAGGGCGCTACCGAGCAGGCCAGCGCGATAGAAGAGCTTTCCTCTACCATTAACGACATTGCCAATGCCGCCCGTGAAAACGCCGAATCTGCGCGCGTGGCGAAGGAAAACGCGGACAAGGCCGGTCATCAGAACATTGCAAGCCAAGAGCAGATGACCAAGATGATCGAAGCCATGAACGAGATCACTGCTACCTCGCAGGAGATCGGCAAGATCATCAAAACGATCGAAGATATCTCCTTCCAGACCAATATTCTGGCGCTCAACGCTGCGGTAGAAGCCGCACGCGCCGGTTCTGCGGGCAAGGGCTTTGCGGTTGTTGCCGACGAAGTGCGCAACCTCGCTACCAAGAGCGCAGAAGCCGCCAGCAACACGACCGCTCTGATCGAATCCTCGATCAAGGCTGTGGAAAACGGCTCCGAGATCGCCCGTACCGCGGCGGATTCCATTACGCAGAGCGCCGAGCTGACCACGCAGTCGGTTGAGCAGATCAGCCGAATCGCCGAGGCCGCAGAGCATGAATCCGAGTCCATCGACCAGATCATGCAGGGCATCGACCAGATCTCCACAGTGGTACAGACCAACTCCGCAACGAGCGAAGAATCCGCGGCGGCCAGCGAGGAGCTTTCCTCTCAGGCGAATATCATGCGGCAGATCTTCTCCGCTTTCCGTGTAAACGGTTCCTCTGCTTCGGCTTCTCCGGCAGAAATCGGCGGCAACCTTCATGCAGGAGGTCAGTCCCCCGATCAGGGGGAAACCTTTCGCAGCCCCGCCGCAGTCCCCCAACCCTTCACCGAGGACTCCGATAAGTACTAAGCGCTATTCGCTTACCCCGGATCTGGTCAGCGGCAACGAGCTGATCGACTCTGAGCACGTGCAGTTGTTCGATGCAATCAACAACCTGCTGGACGCCTGCGCCTCGGGTCGCGGACGGGACTCCATGCATAAAACCGCACAGTTCCTTGCCGACTATGTCGCCAAGCATTTTGGGGACGAGGAAGCACTGCAAAAGCAGTACCATTATCCGCACTACGATGCACACCATACCTTCCATGTGAATTACAAAAAGCAGCTCCGTGAAGCGGTGGACGTCATCGAACGCTCGGGCGCAACGATGGAAAATCTGCAAAGCCTAACCCAGCAGGTTAACGTTTTGCTGAACCACATCCGCAGGGAAGATAAACGTGTAGCCGCGCATGTCCGCAAAAACTCGTAAAGCCACCCAATTTTCCAACACCCGCCGTTTGGCGGGTGTTTATTTTTGAAATTACGCCATATTTTTTATTTGCAGGCTTATTTTGCGTATTGCCCTGCCGATAATCTATATGTAAGCCAACAGCGGCAGCCATTGGGGCACGCATAACCCCTTGGCGCGGCTTGCGGGCGGCGCCGCCCGCCGCAGGAGCACTTCTGCCCTGTCCTGTTTGAGCTCACGGGATGTGGCAGAACCACATTTGTTGGGGAAAATGGAATTTCCCTGTAATGATCAAGGAGGAACAAAAATTATGCGTATTCAGCATAACATCATGGCGATGAACGCCTACCGCAACTACAACAACAACACCTCGGCACTGTCCAAGAACCTCGAGAAGCTCTCCTCGGGCTACAAGATCAACCGCGCGGGCGACGATGCGGCAGGTCTGGCTATTTCCGAGAAGATGCGTGCGCAGATCACTGGCTTGCAAACCGCGCAGAAGAACGTAAAGGACGGTATCTCGCTGGTAAAGACCGGTGAGGGCGCAATGCAGGAAGTACAGGACATGCTCAACCGTATGGTAGAGCTGGCTACCCAGTCCGCCAACGGCACCTACGATAACGAGGTTGACCGTGACAACCTGCAGAAGGAAGTAGACCAGCTCAAGACTGAAATCGACCGCATCGCTGATTCCGCAAACTTCAACGGCATCAAGCTGCTCGACGGCTCGCTGGCTGAGTCCAAGGTTGATTTGACTTCTGCTACCATTGGTGGTGCTGATGGTACCATCACGAATGTGGCTGCTACTGGTGCCAAGTCTGACATTACAGTTGCGGCTGCTGGTACGACAGGCGATCACAAGCTTACGGTAGAATATGCAACTGCGGACGGCAGCCTGAAAAAGGTTGAGTTGACCTATAACGTTAAGAATACTACCGGTGCGAACAATCAAGCCACTGCAATCCGAGATGCCATTTCCAAAAATGCCGAGCTGTCTGCCATTTTTGACGTTGGCGGAACTGCCGCTAAGGTTGAGCTGACTTCCAAGGTCACTGGCGAAAAGGGTGCTAAGGTTGTCTCCATGAGCAGTGATGATACTGGTGTTATTACTGCTACGAATGCAGCTGTTACCGCGGGTACAAACGCAAAAACCACAGTCGACAATATCGCTGGTGTGCGCGCAAACGATAGCATCACGTTGAACGGCAAGACCTATGAGTTTGTCAACAAGGCTGGCGACAAGACCTCAATCGATGGTGCAACGGCTGTTGTTCTGGGTAAGGATCCCGATGCCACTGTTGCAGCACTGAATGCTGCATTGGACGGCACGGGCATCAGCGTAAAGAATGATGGTGGTAAGTTTATGTTTACCGCTGATCAGAATGGTGCTGGCCTGACCCTGCAGATCGGCGATACGTCTGATGATTACAACCAGATGACCGTTAAGATCGGCGACGTACATGTACAGGCGCTCGGTCTGAATGGTGTCAGCGTTGCTTCTCAGGATGCTGCACAGGCTGCGGTTAAGTCCATCAAGGACGCGATCAACACCGTATCCTCTATCCGCGGTACGCTGGGCGCTACCCAGAACCGTCTGGAGCACACCCAGAATAACCTGTCCGTCATGACCGAGAACATTCAGGACGCCGAGTCCACCATCCGCGACACCGACGTGGCCGACGAGATGATGGCTTACACCAAGAACAACATTCTGGTGCAGTCCGCGCAGGCAATGCTGGCGCAGGCCAACCAGGTGCCGCAGGGCGTTCTCCAGCTTCTCCAGTAAGCAATTTTATTGTACAGTATTTATCCTGTACACCAATAGGAAAGCACGCATTTCCGCGTGCTTTCCTGCATTTATGCCCCTGTTAAAGAGGAGGTAATCACAAATGAGTATGATGAGCGATATCGCAGGTCTTTCGGTTTCCATGCACGCGGCTGAGCTGCAGCAGAGCGTATCGATCTCGATTGTCAAAAAGTCGATGGACTCCGCGGAGCTTGCCGCACAGGAGCTTTTGCAGATGCTTCCACCCCAGCCGGGCGTGGGCGAGCATATCAACACCTATGCGTAAAAAAAAATGGGAGGTACGGCGCCGTACCTCCCATTTTTTTATGCTTCCCCTGTGCTTCCGCCGTCCGGCTGCGCGGCCAGCGCCGCCTGTGCATCCACGGCCTCCTCTTCGCTCACAGCCGGGTGGAGCATCTGCTCCCACATCCGGTTCACTTCTTCCATGCAGTCGAAGTAAATGGTTGTAAGCAGGTTTGCCGGTATTCCCAGCTCTTCTGCGTTTTCCGTAATCTGCTTCCAGTCCGCCTTCTCATAGCTGATGATCAGGTCGAGCAGCTTGCCCGCAATTCCTTCATGCCGCAGCAGTGCGCTGCGCAGTTCGTCCACCATCGGGATATCCGAAAGGATATCCTCCATCGGCGCATCGATCAGGTAGCCCAGTGTAGAGAACATACCAAGCAGATAGGCCTCCGAACGGGTCAGCGGCTTGTCCTTCATATACCGGTGCAGCTCGCCCGCAAAGCTTGCGCGCATGAACGACCGCTTGATAAACTCTTCGGAATCCTCCAGCTCCTGCGCGCTCTGGTCGCCCGCGCTGAGCAGGTATACCCAGCGTTTGATCTGGTTCAGTCCAAGGGTCATAATCGCCTGCTGGACGGAGGTCGTCTGTGTCCGGCGTGCAAAATAAGCCGAGTTTGCAATTTTAAGCAGGCTGTAAGTCAGTGTAACATCCATAGAAATGATCTGCTCAATTTCCTGCACATCAGGCTCCTCGCGTGTAACCGCAACAACCAAACGGAAGAAATTGCTACGCAGATAGCCGCTTTGATGCACCTTATTTGCCAGCTTATCCGCCACAAATGCTCCCTGCATACCATAAACGCCCAGTTTTTTGGCCAGATCGAACGTCTGCTGGTCATCCACGCCCGTGGCAATCACGCGCTTATTCATGCTGTGCGCCACGCGCATAACATTTTCCGCCGAGTTGCCGCCTGTTGTGTGCATGTTGAGCTTGATATAGGAGATATATTCCAACATCCCCAGATAGCGCGGCGCAAACTGAAAATCGTTAACTGCAATCTGATAGCCTTCCTTTGCATACTGCTGTACCAGATGCATGGCAAAAGGATGGATGATTGCACTGTCATCAATCTGAATAATGAGCGAGTCATTCTTAAACAGGTGCGGTGTGCGGCGCGCCAGCAAGGAGCTGGTAAAGGTCATAAATGTACAGGAATCCTTGAGGGCTTTTTCAGAGTTCTGCATCAGGAAGTCGTAAATTGCTTCCGCAGCAGCAGCATCCTCCCCGGTATCCCCGCCGTATGCTTCATTTCCGTTGGAATACATAATTTCATATCCCAATACATGGCTGTCCGCGTCCTTAATCGCCTGCCGGACAATATATTTATTTTTTACCATGGAATATACCCCCTTTGGCCGCTTTTACCGTTCCTGCTTCTTTTTATCCAGCAAGCCGTCCATCACATCCACCAGATGTCCGATCTCCGGCTTGGAGAGCTGCTCGTCCGCGCCAAGCTCCTTTCCCTTCACACGCATTTCCTCCGTCACCAGCGATGAGAAAATGATGACCGGTATCTCGCGCAGCACCGGGTCGGATTTGATCAGCTTGGTCAGCCTGTGTCCGTCCATGCTGGGCATTTCAATATCGGTGATAACCAGCGCGGCATGCTTTTCCAGATTCCCCGGCTCTTCTGCCAGCGGTTCGAGATAGTCCCACAGCTCCTGCCCGTTTGCGAACATGTGCAGGTTGGTATATCCTGCCTTCTCGAGTGAATCCTGAATCATGCGCGACAGCAGGATCGAATCCTCCGCCACCAGCACCGGGCAGCTGCGCTGTGCGCGCGCTCCCTTTCTTTCGATTTCGGATATCTGAATCGTGGTTTCGGGCGCTATTTCCGCAACGATCCGTTCAAAATCAAGCACGGTCACCAGTTGGCCTTCACACTGGGCAATGCCTGTGGCCACGCCTTCCTCGCCGCCGGAAACCGTTTTATCCGGCTTCTGGATATCTGTCCACGAAATACGGCTGATCCCTACCACCGTATGCACGCGGAATGCAATATACATTTTATTGAAATTGGTAACGATAAACAAATCCTTGGGATTCGGCTTGGAATGCTGCCCTGTCAGATAAAAGGGAAGATCCACCACGGTCAGCACAACATCGCGCGGCTTAAATATTCCTTCCACCGCGGGATGCGCATGCGGCATTGCTTTTACCGGCACGCTCATCATGATCTCACGCACCTTCGCAACATTAATGCCATACAGGTTATCATCAACCGTAAACTGCATGATTTCAATTTCATTGGTTCCCGATTCCAGCAAAATGTTGCCACGCTTATTTTCCTGCATAATTCCCACTCCTTTGATCGCTGTTATGTCAAAGTATTTTCTCCGGTTTACCGACGACTTTGATGCAGCCCTCTCCAGTGGCAACATCAAATAACAACGTACGTGCACTTCGTCCGCCGACATCCTCCCGCAGTAGCCGAACATGCTCCTGCTGTAGCACCTGATGCACACTGTCGATATTCCTTTGCCCGATGCTGCCCAGACTCCCGTTGCCTGCCACGTCAAACATTTTCGCCCCGCCCGCGATTTTTGCTACCAGACGTGAGCGCCGCGCACCTCTTTGTTCCATCTGGCTAATCGTCAACCGTATCCCGGTGTCCGCATACTTCAGCGGCGAGGTACGGTTCGCTTCCATATTCAGCGGCAGCATAATATGCACCAGCGCCCCCAATCTGATAAACGGGTCATAAAGGCAGATGCCTATGCAGGAGCCTAATGCATAGGTAATCAAAACGCCTTCGTCGCGTGCTATTTTCATATCGGCAATGCCGACTGTCAGCTTATTCATCCGTCAATTCCCAACCTGTGCAGAAGATAATTCAGCGAGCGTACATCCGGTGCAAGGAGCAGCCGACAGGGAAGCTCCTTCCCCTCCACCAGAAAGCTGCCGCCAATCAACATAATATAATCCGACTGATTGCCACAGGCCACCATTGGTACGGTAATGATCGCGCCTTGCATATCAATCGTCAACTGCGGCACGGATGGCACGATTTTGACACCGGACAGCTCAGACAGCGCATTAACAAAAGATGAGATCAGTATATTCCCCACCTCGATAACCGCTGAATCCTCTAGTTCTGTCAGCTCGTCATAGCCGGTGATCTGCTTTCCCATAATGTGCTTCAAGATCAGATTGATCGCGTCCAGCTGCACCAGCGCCAGCATTAACCCATTGATCTCTCCGCTCAGGCTGGAGATAATGCCCGCAGAAACGGTTTCAAAACCACCCAGCTTTTCTACCGCGTCGTTGAACTCCAGCACCTGAACCTCCGGCAGGGGAATACGCACCTCGCAGCCCAGCAATGCGGATAAGGCGGTCGCAGCACTTCCCGTCCCGATACTGCCGACCTCGCGCAGGGCATCGATCTGCTGTGAATTCATTTCCTCATATTTTCGCAAATTCACGTACTTGCTCTCCTATCAGGTTCTTAATCCATTGATTGTTGATTCCACTTCATCTTGTGTCTGCAGCATCTTCAGCGCATAGGAAAAAGAACGCTGCGCTTCAATCACCTTGCCGAACTCCGTTGCAATGTCTGTATTAGATGCTTCCAATACGCCTTTCATCGCCTTGCCTGTTGCTGGCAGCGGCGCGCCGTTCTTTGCAACCGGAAGCAGCTTGTTAGAACCCAAATGCTGCATCCCGTCTGTATTGGCAAAATCGAATACGCCCACAGGATACGCCGCTTCCGCACCATTGGTCAACGCAATCGGCTGCCGGTTTTGATCCAGCACATAATATCCATCGCTGTCGCACAGGTAGAACACAGCCTGCCCTTCGCGCTGTACGCTTCCCCAATGGAAAGCGCCGGAGCGCGTATAGCAAATTTCATTGCTCTGTGGATTCAGCAGTGCAAAAAAGCCTCGTCCCTCTATGCCGTAGTTTTGTCCGGACTCGCGCGTCATCATGGCACCCTGGGAAAAATCCGTTGCCGTCTGAATCATGCGGCTGCCCGATCCACGCGGCAGAACGGCATTGTCAGGCCCCGTCCAGTTTCGATACAGCAGATCGGAAAATTGCGTTTTTTCCGCTTTAAATCCGGCATTATTGACGTTTGCCAGATTATTAGCTGTTACATTCAGCCGTTTCTGTTGCTGTGATGCCGCAACTGAAGCGGCATAAAAGGACTGATTCATGCTTTAACGCTCCCTTTCGATTTATTAAACACGGCCAAGCTCGGTTGAAGTCTTCGTCATAAGCTGATCATACATTTTGCTCATCTGCGATGCACTCTGCAAAGCCCGTTGGCAGGTTATCATCTCCGTCATCTGCTGCACCAAGTCAATATTAGAGCGCTCGATCATTTTATGATGAATGATCATATTGCCTGCGGCCTGCGGCTGGATGTTAGAGGTGAACATCCCCTCCCCCGTCTTTTCCAGAGCCTGTGCCGGATCGGCAAATGCAAACACGCCCAAAGTACCCAGCACACGCCCGTCTGCTCCCGTAATCGTGCCGTCAGCTAAAGTAGTGATATGATCTGTTCCAAGATAGATGGGCTGTCCATTTTGCCCCAGCACGCGCCCTTGTCCGGCAAGATAGAGATACCCCTGATTGTCCAGCATAAACGAGCCGTTTCGCGTATATACCCGCCCGGCCGCACTTTGAACGGCAAAATATCCTTCCCCTTCTATGGCGAAGTCGAACGGCAGCCCTGTCGGCTCCAACCCTCCCTGAGAGTGATCAGTATATACCTCGTCAAGTGCTGTGATATAACTCGTCGTTGTACCCAATGCCTGCGGAGCTTTCTGCTTGTTTCCCACCCGGCTGCGCATGACCTCATCAAATGTCGTGTCCGCATAGCGATCTGCCTTATAGCCCGTAGTGGCAGTATTGCTCATGTTATTACCGACCACATCCAGATTCCTCGTCTGCGTAAGCATGGCCGAGGTCAGATCGTAAAATCCTTTATACACTGCAATTCCTCCCTGATTATGTATCGTATATATAGGCTGTCATTGCGGTTCGGAGCTTCCTAATCGCATTGGAATGGATTTGAGAAACGCGAGGCTCACTGACACCAAGCACCTTTGCTATCTCTTTCATCTGCAGCATTTTCTGATAATACAATGACAAAACAATCTGCTCGTTTTCCCGCAGATCTGCAATGCTGTCACGCAAGACCTTCTGCATCTCTTTCTTCTGATAACGCTCCTCCGGCTGGGCATCCGCGTCGCTCTGCGGAAGCTTTTTCACCAGTGTGTCAGAGTCATTTTCATCCAGCATCATATCCAAAGAAAGCACATTGCACAAGGCGGTCTTGGCAAGCTCTGCCTGATAGCGCTCCACACTGATACCCAGATGTCCAGCTACCTCCTGATCGGTTGGCGCTCTGCCAAGCCGTGCATATAAGTGTCCGTTGGCCTCATCGATCTCCCGCATGTGCCGGCGCACAGACCGGGGGATCCAGTCCTGTTTACGCGCTACATCAATAATCATGCCGCGCAAGCGTTTACATATAAAGGTTTCAAACTTTACATTCTGGCTCAGATCAAATTTATCCAAGGCGTTCATTAAAAGGATGATCCCCTCGTTAATCATATCATCGACCTGTGCGAAGCTGGCATAAACCCCTCGCAGCTTTAATGCCACATTTTTTACAAGATAGGCATACCGCATCACCAGAACATTTTTCAGTTCCTTATCACCAGACTGCTTATACTCTTCGAGCAGCGCCTCGTTCGACAGCTCCGCCCACCGTTTCTGTTCTTCCAAAACGCTTCTTCCCGTCCTCTCTCATCTGCCGGGCGATGCCAGATCAAAGCGTAACGTTTCCCAGCGACTGTATCTGCACGTTTGTAATAATCTCGTTAAAGGAAAGCACCGTTATATCCGGATAAAACTGTTCCAGCAGTCTGCTCAAGTATATCCGGATGATATGACTGGTCAACAGGATCGGCTTCTGCGAAAACTCGGCGAACTTTTTCACATATTCTCCCAACTGAGACAACAACTTTTGCATCAGCTCGGGTCCCAGAGCAAGGTAAACGCCCTGTTCGTTTTTCGTCAGACTTGCTACGATCTTCTTCTCCACTTCTGCATCCAGCGTGATTACATTCAGCTTTCCATCCTCGCAGAACCGGTGCGTAATCGTCCGCTTCAACTGAGCGCGCACACTTTCGGTAATCAAGTCCGTATCTCTGGTAATCGCCACTGCATCCACAACCGTCTCGACAATCGTCACCATATCCTTAATTGGTATCCCCTCTTTCAGCAGGTTTTTCAGGATTTTCTCCAGCATTGCATATGAAACAACGTTGGGGAACGCCTCTTCGACCAACTGTGGGGCAATTCTCTTCATGTTATCCACCAGCTGTATGGTTTCCGCACGGTTCAGAATTTCGTAAGTGTGCTTTTTAATCGTTTCCGACAAGTGTGTCAGCATTACCGAAAGAGGATCGATTACTGTATAACCATAAATTTCCGCCATTTCCTTATTTTCAGGCAGAATCCACCGAGAGGGGATCCCATAGGAGGGCTCTATGGTTTCGATTCCGTCGATTTCCCCGGCGGGATTTGGCGGCTCCAACGCAAGATAATAATCCGTCAGGATCTCGCCGCGCGCCACTTCTTCGCCTTTGATCTTGATGACATATTGATTGGTTCCCAGCATTGCCACATCACGCAAGCGGATAGACGGCACAACAAAGCCCATATCCTGTGCATATTGGCGCCGGAAAATAACAATGCGGCTGATCAGCTTGCCACCGCTTGCTTCATCAACCAGCGGGATCAAGCTATATCCAAATTCCATTTCGATCGGTTCAATATTGATCAGCGAGTACACATTATTAATATCTTTATAGTAATCCATCTCGGATTGCTGCGCTTCGGCCTCACGCTTTGCTGCTTCTTGTGCAGCCGGCAGTTCTTGCTGCTGCCGTTCCAGTGTCTCCATCTGACTGGTAACCCGCCGGCTGACCAGAAACAGTACGGCTGAGATCAAAATGAGCTGAACATGCGGCGTACCGGGAAGAACCGCAAATATGGCAAGTATCAGCCCTGCGATCGAAAGCGCGCGCGGCTGCGCCAGAAACTGACGGATCACATCGTTGTTCAAGCTTCCGTCCGCAACCGAACGGGTTACAATCATGCCGGTAGCTGTAGAAATCATCAGCGCCGGCAGCTGCGATACCAGACCATCGCCAATCGTTGCGATCGAATAAATGCTGAGAACATCGCTCAGCTCCATGCCGGACTGTACGATACCGATAATTGATCCCGCGATAAAGTTGATCGAAGTGATGATGATCGACATGATCGCATCACCTTTTACAATTTTGGTCGCGCCATCCATTGCACCGTAAAAGTCTGCTTCCCTCTGGATCTTCGCGCGCTGGCGCCGGGCGTCCTGCTCGTTTATAATGCCGGAGGATAAGTCTGCATCAATCGCCATCTGCTTTCCGGGCATGGCATCCAGTGTAAAACGTGCCGCAACTTCCGCCACACGTTCCGCACCCTTGGTAATAACAATGAACTGCATCAATACAATGATCAGGAATATGATAACACCGATCACTACATTGCCTTGAATAACGAATTCACCAAAGACCTTGATGACCTGTCCCGCTTCGCCCTGCTCAGACAGGATCAGGCGCGTTGAGGAAACATTCAGACCCAGACGGAACAGCGTTGTAATCAGCAAAAGCGACGGGAAAATTGAAAATTCCAGCGGCTCCTTAATATTCATCGTAATCAGCAGGATGATTAACGATAACGAAATATTCAGAATAAAAAATACATCCAGCATGAATGGCGGCAGCGGAATCAGAAGAAACAGCACAACGACCACCACGAACACAGATATGACATTGTCAAAAATTCGTTTCATCGTTTCACCGTTTCTTCCCCGTACCTTTAACCAACCGGATTTTTATGATTCAGCTTGTAAATATAAACCAACACATCTGCCACCGGCCCATATTGCTCTGCCGGTATCATCTGCCCAACCTCAGCCGATGCATACAACGCCCGCGCCAATGGCTTATTTTCAACCACCGCAACACCGCTTTGTTCCGCTACGGCCACAATTCGCAGGGCAAGTTCATCCTGCCCCTTGGCAACTACAACCGGCGCTGCATCCTGCCCAACGCGATAACGCAGTGCAACCGCAAAATGCGTCGGATTTCGGATGACTACATCCGAACCCGGCACAGCCTGCATCATACGCGACCGCGCCATCCTTCGCTGTAGCTCCCTAATTTTTCCCTTAATTTGCGGATCGCCTTCCATCTGCTTATATTCTTCTTTTATCTCCTGCTTGGACATTTTAAGCTGTCGCTCAAATTCCCACCATTGATACAGGTAATCAAAAAAAGAAAGCACCAGAAACGCTACCGCAACCTTCAGCAGCAAATCAAGCCCCAACTCCAGCATAGATTGAATCGATTGTGCCAGATCCATATGCATATACTGGGAAAACCTTAAAAGCGCACCTTTCACAAAGCGATAAATCAAAAACAGCAGTATCGCAATTTTCAGCACGCCTTTTAGAGCCTCTATAATACTTTTCAGTGAAAAAAGCCGCTTAATCCCCTGTAAGGGATTCAGCCTGCTGAATTTGGGCCGAAGCGCCTCAAATGACACCAGAAGCTTTGTCTGTGCAAATGTTGCGACAACCGCTGCCAGTATCGTAATCAGAAGAGGAAGCGCGACAGACCGCGCCAACGCCATCATAGACTGTGCTTTCAGTTCAGCCCCTATGGCGCTCGCGCCGCCGGTCGGCAGGCTCCCCGTCAGCCCAATGCAGAAGCGCACCAGCGAGGCCATGGCCTCTGCTATCAGCGGCAAGCCAATGCGAAGCGTCACATAGCTGGCAAACAGAGTCGCCACAGCAACCACATCGCGGCTCATCAATACATTGCCCTTTTTTCGTTCGTCACGCCGTCGTTTTGGTGTCGCTTTTTCGGTTTTTTCTCCAGCCGCCATGCCCGCTCCCCCCTTTCCGGCCGCAGTACTACAATATTGTCGTTTTCATCATCTGCTCAATAGCTACCAGCATTTGCTTTTCCATACCTAAAAGGGATTCCCCCATCAGCGGCATGAACAACGTTACAAGCAGCAGCCCAAGCAAAATCTTTAATTCAAAATTGATAGCAAATACATTGATCTGCGGTATTACTTTCATCAGAATACCCATTCCCAGCTGTCCGATCAGTTCTGCAGCCAAAACAGGCAGACTGAGCTTAAGTGCCAGCACTGTACAGGAAGCAAACAGCTCCAGAAGGCTTGTAACCGCCTGCTCTCCTAATACGGCCGATCCGAATGGAATAATTCGGCCTGAATCAAGTAAAATACGCAACAGTGTAATATGTCCTCCCGCAGAGAAAAAAAGCAGGACGAACATGATATTCAACAGGGTCGAAGTAAGGGATACATTGGTCCCCATTGCGGGATCGTAGCTTTCGGACATATTCATACCCATTTGCGCATCAATCATATGTCCTGTCAGAAGCGGTACATAAAAGAAACAATGCATGACCACCGCAACCAGATAGCCCAGTGCAAGCTCCAATAAAAGCCGCAGCGCAAGTTCAATTACCGTTGCCGGCACAGCCACCGCCTCCTGTGCGGCAAATGCACCGACAAAGACCGCCATCACAAGGCTCATTCCAGCCTTGACCATAGCCGGCACATTTGTCCGTCCCCAGAGCGGATTGAAAAGAACAAAGCCTGTCATCCGCATCAGGATATACAGGAACAATGTCAGCCCCGCCTCATCTATCATCTTTTTGCTCCCTGTGCGCCTATCCCAGCATTTGTGTGAAAATCATTCTTGTAAAGTCCTGCATGGTATGCAGCATCCATCCGCCGCCCGCCATACAGAATACTGCGATCAGGATCAGCTTCGGTACAAACGAAAGTGTCTGCTCATGGATCTGCGTTGCCGCCTGAAAAATGGCAACCAGTATACCGACCGCCATACTTGCAATCAGCATTGGTCCACCGATTTTGACTGCAACCCACATCCCCTGCCGCAGAATATCCAACACCTGATTTTGATCCACTGTGGCACCCGCCTTTCACTACTGCTATCGAAACCCCTGCGCCAGCGTGGAAAACAACAGCTGCCATCCATCCACTGTAACAAACAACAGCAGTTTGAACGGCATGGAGATCATCGCCGGTGGGAGCATAATCATGCCCATGCTCATCAATGTGGAAGAAACCACAATATCTATCAGCATAAAGGGAATATACAGAAAGAAACCAATCTCAAATGCACGCTTCAGTTCACTCGTCATATAGGATGGAACGACCACCCGCATGGATAGCTCCATGGCTTCTTCCTCGGACACAGGCGCATCCACCTGCGCCAGATCACAGAACATATTCAGTGAGGACTGCTCGGTCTGCCGCAGCATAAAACGCTTAAGCGGAACCTCCGCACGATCCAACGCCTGCTCCTGCGTGATTGTCTGCTGCTTGTAGGGCTCATATGCGTTTTTTTGTATCTCTGTTAAAACCGGGTTCATAATGAACAGTGTTAAAAACAACGCGATCCCTACCAACACCATATTAGGCGGATTCTGCTGTGTCCCCATCGCACTGCGCAGAAACGACAGTGAAATGATGATCCGGGTAAAGGAAGTCATCATAACCAGAATGGACGGCAGCAGCGCGATGACTGTGGTAAGGAACAATACCTCCAGCGTTTGGACGTTATCGCCATTTACATTGATCAGTCCCTCAGGCATGTTCCTTATCCCCCCTTATTCTGATTATCTCTTCCATGCAGCTTGCGGGAAAGCGTCTCAAAAAAAGCCGCCGGAGCGGCATCAGCCTTATGCGCCGCAGCCGCTTTCTTCCATAGCTGCGACTGTTCCTCCGACAACTCGGCAATCAGGCTGATCTGCTCCTTGGACACGCCCAGAACAAAGCACTGTTCACCAAGCTGGACAACCAACAACGACTGCCCAGCCCCTATTGACAGCCTATCCAGAACACGCATCCGGCTGCCCGCGCCCGCAGTTCCTACGCCACCGCTCAGCCCAATTTTCCGCGTTACCCAATAAGCCAAAAACAATATACCAGCTGTACACAGCAGCATTCCCGCAAGCGAAAGCAAGGGCGGCATATCAGACCTGACCCACGATCGAGCTTACAGTTTTAATAATGCGATCCGGCTTAAAAGGCTTTACAATGAAAT
Source organism: Agathobaculum desmolans ATCC 43058 (assembly GCF_000701665.1). Lineage (GTDB taxonomy): Bacteria > Bacillota > Clostridia > Oscillospirales > Butyricicoccaceae > Agathobaculum > Agathobaculum desmolans. Next base: position 96,896 of record NZ_JNJN01000002.1, read on the forward strand.
CCTTGGCACCCGACTTGATCGCTTCAATTACCATTGCTTCCTGTCCCATTGCTGAGCACATCACAACCGAGGCATTTGGATCCGCTTTACGAATCGCTTTCAGCGCCTCCAAGCCGTCCATATTCGGCATGGTAATATCCATAATCACCAAGTCGGGCTTCAGCTCTGCATATTTTGCAACTGCTTCCGCACCGTCACTCGCCTCATACAGGTCGGTATAGCCGTTCTCACTCAGCGTATTCTTGACCATCATGCGCATAAAAGCCGCATCATCCACCAGTAAAATCTTCGCCATTGTTAAAAACCATCCTTTTTTATAATTACTTGCTAAGGTCTTCCAGTTCCAACGGTTCAATGATCTCGGCAATACGAATGCCGAAGTTATCGTCAACCACTACAATATCACCCTTGGCAATGCATTTGCCATTGACATACAAATCTGCCCGATCTCCTGCCAAACGATCCAGCACAACGAGGGATCCCTTTGTATAATTCAAAATGTCCTTTACCCGCCGGCGCGTCCTTCCGATTTCAACTGACACATCCACCGGTACAGACATCAGAAGATCTAGATTCCCCTCCTGCTCTTGTGTAAGCTGCGCCGCCCTGTTGTCGAGTTCGGGCATGGCCGGGTTGCTCGTCTTGATTGTTTTCGGCTCCACCGGCTGCTGCGGCATATAATACATGGGAGGATATGGCATCTGCATCCCATACGGAGGGTATGGCATCTGCGGCATTTGCATCTGCGGCATCTCGGATGGCGCTTCCTGCGGCGGCATCTTGACTGGCACTTCCTGCGCCGATGCCGGCTGTACGGATGCCTGCGGCGGTGCCTCTGCCGGCTTTTCCTCGGCAGTCATGGTTTGTGCCAGCAGCCTTTCGATTTCATCCTGACTCAATGTCGCGCCGGCACTTGCCGGCTCTTCTGCTGCGGGTGTCGGGGTCGACGCCGGCGCTGCCTGCGGTGATGCCTCCTCCGGCAATCCAACATCGGCACCGCCAATATTAAATCCTTCCAGCAGCTCACGCGCCAGATCCATGCTCAGTGCGCTCATAAATTCGCTTTCAACTGCATTCTCAATACTAAGCTGAAAGCGGACAACAACCATCGTTCCGCCTGCCGGGAAATATTCCTGCACAAATTCATCCAAGCTCTGTATCTCAAACGCGTGCGGCGTTGAGATATTTACCATACGACTGAGGAAATCAGACATTGCGGTGGATGCAGCCCCCATCATCTGATTCATGACCTCACAGATCGCGCTCATGTTCAGCTCATTGATCTGAAAGTCCTCATCTTTGGTTTCCGTTCCCAGCAGGATATCCGCAATCGCCCGCACATCGCTCCGCTTGAGCAGCATGATATTGCTGCCGCTAAGGCCAGCTATGTAATCAATCTTTACGCCGATTGCAGGCTGCAAATTGCCGAGCGTGAAATCTTCGGCGGATACAAGCGACACCGTGGGCGTTGTGATGTCCACACGCCGCGCCAGCATATTGGAAACAGCCGTTGCAGAAGAACCCAAACTGATGTTGAAAATCTCTCCAATCGCATCCATCGCCATTGGGCTAAACAAACTCGATGCCATTCTTACTGCCTCTCTCCTTCATCTTCTAAGCGCCCCATTTCAGACAGCACATAGGTCTTATCGATCCGAACCGCTTTATTTTTCTGAAACACTCCCATGGTGCCGTCAAACCAACGCTTATCCCCTATATTCAGGAATACCTTTGAATCCTTCGGCTGTCCCAAATCTATCACATCACCAACATGCAGATGATAAATATCTGACAAGCTCAGCGTTGTGTGCTGCAATTCCGCAATAATAGGAAGCTCTGAAGCACGCAGGTAATCCATAATTTCATCGCTGTCATGCTTATTGGGCTGACGCATACTGCTGGTTTCTCGATTCATTTGACTGAACACATCGCTCAGCATGGTACCCGGCAGACATATACTGAAGCGCCCGCTGCTGACAGCCGTCTTTACTGTTATACCAATAATAACAACGGCCTCATCCAACCCGATCAGCTGAACCAGCGTCGGATTAGTCTCAACGCGGTTGAACCGAAATCCAATATCAATATAATTCTTCCAAGCGCTGTCCAGACAGTCCACCATGCTTCGCATGAGATCGGTATACAGCCTAAGCTCTATGTCTGTATACTCATATTCCGATCCGACCTCGCTATCCACATCGCCGTTTCCTCCCAGCATACGATCCATCATGCTCACCATGATGCCCGTCGTGATATGGAACAGGATCGGTTCCTTTTCCCCCGTATCCTCCAGCGTGTCCTGTACCAGCACAAGCACATCCCGTTCGCTTAAGGCATTGGAAAACTCGTAGTAGCGCTGCTCCTCGACTGAATCGACTTCGAGATCACATGTCAGATGCAGCATCGCATTCAGCCGCGAAGACAGCACCCTGACATAGCTTTCAAAAACGCTGCTCACCATTTTAAGCCTGTCGCGTGTGAACTTCTTAGGGCTGTAGAAATCATATTTTGGATACCGCTTTTCCTCAGGCTGCGCATCATTCCCCGCTCCCGCGTCAATATTACCGTTTCTCGCCGCGTTAAGGAGCATATCTATTTGGCTTTGTGATAAAACTTCAGACATGTTATAACAAATCCTTTTACCTACTTACTGTTATTACTCCTCCAACGTGCCCTCGCGCATGGTGAAATATTTCTCCACGCTGTTCTCGGCGCTGCCGGGATCAAGCCCTGTAACCATCAGCTCCACACGCCGGTTGCGCGAACGCTCTTCCTCAGTAGCGAAGCCATCAATCGGCCGCCACTGTCCATAGCCCACACTCACCAGCTTATCCGCATCAACCACATTTTTATTTTGCAGATATACGGTTACTGTTGCCGCACGGTTCGAGGCCAAAAAGCGGTCCACCGTCGGATCGTTTGCCCTATCAGGAGAGCCCTGTGAGGTATGTCCCATCACACGCAGCTCATCAATCAGATTAGTCTGCGGTTGTATTGCCTTGGCCACCTCATCCAGCATCCGCTTGCCGCTGTCAAGCAGCTCCCAACTGTCACCCGCAAAGAATACAGCATTTTGGAAGGTGATGAATACATAGTCCGCACCCTGCGTGACGGTCATCTGCTGCTGCAGGTTATTCTCAGTGCTGTACTCATTCAGTGCTGTTGCAATCTGTGTCAGCGCCTCCTGCACATCCTGCTCCGTCGTTTCCACCTTATCCTGTCCTCCCATTCCCACAGCCTCCGAAGAGGGCTGCCGCTGGAGACTCTGCACAAACTGCTGCCACTTTTCTTCAGTGATTGTCGACATACTGTACAGCATAATGAAAAAGCAAAGCAGCAGGGTTACCATATCACCATAGGTATCCATCCAGTTTGCGCCGCCACCGCCGCCTTTTTTTCGTTTCATGCCGTATCGCCCCTCCTATACCACAGGCAGATCATTCTTTCCCTTTTCTGGACCCCTTCTTCTTTTTCCCGGACTCCCCAGATTCTTCGCCGGTCGCCTTCTGCTCCAGATAACCCTCCAGCTTTTCCCTGATAAATTTCGGGTTTTCACCGGACTGGATCGCCATAACGCCCTCTATGACCAACTGACGGCACAGGCATTCCTCCTCGTCTCGTGTACGAAGGTTATTTGCAATCGGGTTAAACACCAAATGCGCCAAAATACAGCCGTAAAATGTCGTAATAAGCGCTGTCGCCATGGCCGGTCCTATTTCACTGGTTCCCGTGCTCATTTCGCCCATCTTAGACAACATCTTAACCAGACCAATCAAGGTGCCGATCATACCGAATGCCGGTGCTGCGGCAGAGCCTTTTTCATACATGGAAGCAACGTCGTCATGCCGCGCACTCAGTTGGTCGATATCACTCGTCAGCATCTCCCGCACTTTTTCCGAATCATTGCCGTCCACAATGAGCATGATGCTTTTCTTAAAAAACGGGTCTTCCAGCTGGCTCGCCGGCTCTTCCAACGCCAGCAATCCGTTTTTTCGCGCGATCTGCGCAAATTCAACTACTTCATCAATAATGCCTGCCGGATTGAACTTTTTCTGGTTAAGTATGATGCTCAAATGCTTGGGAAACTTTACCAGAGTCTTCATTGGATTGCCGGCGATAACCGTTGCCAGCGTGCCGCCAACTACAATTAAAATACTGGGAATATCTATAAATTGTTTCAGCTGATTTAAATCAATCGCAGTCAGGGTATCGCCCATGATAATGCCATAGACAATCATGAAAAAGCCAAACACAATGCCTATGATAAATGTTAGATTCATTTTGCTGCCAGTCCCCCTGTCCGGTTTTTTCTATAATTCCTCTAAATTTATTTCCAGTCTCTGTTTTGCTTATCAGAGATCGTGATTTCTCGATAAATATCCCGCACCTTGGCCGTATACTCTTCAATCAGCGCAACGACACGCTCCGGGGTCTCCCGCACGATATAGTAGTCATGGTTCATCATGATGATTTTGGTTTCCGGAATAAGTTCAATGGTTTCAATCTGCATATGGTTCAACAGAAATTGCTCCCTATTCAGCTTTGTCAAACGGATCATTGTACTACCCCTTTCCCGTACAATGCAGGGTGCGGGGCGCGCAATTTGCGCGCCCACCCTGCCAGCCTTTGCTTATCGTCCTGCCTTACCGCTTCATGCTTACCAGGTCAGCAAGCATTTCATCGGTCACAGTAATGATCTTTGTGTTCGCCTGAAAACCACGCTGTGCGGTGATCAGGTCGGCAAATTCGGTTGCAACGTCGGTCTTGGACGATTCCAGACCTCCGGCAAAGATTTTGGTCTTGCCGGCATTGCCGATCGCCAGATCCGGTGTCGCCGTAGCAGGATCCATATTATTCAGATAGGCACCGCCCAAAACACCGGTGCAGGTGCCGACCGTCAGGTCGCCTGCATTGTTGCCGCCCTGATAATAACCATTGCTGAGCTTTGTCAGGCCATTCGGGTTAATAACGCTCCCCACCGCGATAACGCCGACCGTGATCGGGTCGCCTCCATCGGTAACTGCGGTAATGACGCCATTTTGTCCGACGCTCAGGTTGACCGCGCTTACCTTTACCGTCGTATTCATATTGGGTCGTTCCCCGCCATTCTCAGGATACTCGAGTTCGTTTGTCCCGCCCTTACCATCCAAAGTCGGGTATATCGCACCATTCTCCTTGAGAGATCCAGTGCCATCCCCTTTGGGTGCGGCAAGCGGCAAACGGATCGGCTGCAGGCAGGCGTTCCACACGACATTTCCCTTCTGATCCGTCATGATATTGCTGCTCGTCGTGGTAGGATTTTCTACACCCTGCGGCATAAAGCCGTATACACAGTTGCCATTTGTATCGACCAGGTATCCGTCGCCGTCTAACCAGAAATTGCCCACGCGGGTCAGAGTCAGGCTGTTGGGATCCGGCTCGTAGTAGCCGGTTACCGGATCGCCCTGTCCTAACTCACCATCATTACCCACGCCCTTTATATCCGACGGCTTCGGTCCAACCAGAAAGAACCCGTTGCCATCCAGATAAAGGTTAGAGTTTACACCCGTTGGCGAATACGTGCCCTGCGCAAAGTTTAAGTCAATAGAGCCGATTTTGGAACCATAACCAATCTGTGCGGCATTGGTGCCGCCATACTGTGTACCGCCCGCTGTACTCGCCTTGGACGAAGTATACATGGATTCGGTAAAAGAGGTTACACCCGGCTTAAAGCCATATGTATTGGCGTTGGCAATATTATTGCCGATTACATTCATCTTCTGCATGTGGGTCTGCAAACCCGCAATCGCAGCATACATAGAACCTGTCATAAGATACGATATTGCTCCTTCCAGCTATCGCACTGTCGGAAACGGTCAAACGGACACATTCCCAAAGCATCCCCGGCCGGGGACCTGCCTTCTTTTGCTATTATAAAAGAACAGCGCCGTCAATATTGGTAAATACATTATCTTTCATTTCTTCCTGTGAGATCGCTGTGATCACACGGCTTTGCGGTACATTCACGATAAACGCCCGTGTCGCATCGAACACCAGAATATTTTTTGCACCCTTCGCTTGTGCACGTCCAACCGAATCGTTCAGCCGCGCCATCAGGTCACCCGTTATTTCAATGCCGCGCTCCTCCGCACGCTGCTGAGCGTGCTTGGACAGCGCCACGCCGCCCTCCTGCGGTTCAACGCCAATGCTTTCCAGACGATGCCGCAGCAGGTCACCGAACGTGCCTGTCTCCGGGGCTGTTGTCTGACGCCGCTCCGTTCCCGCAACCGGAAACGTACCATTTAGACGCTCAATCATAGGCGTTTTGCATCCGTTCCGCCGTTCGGAGCCGACTCATCAGGTTTCCCCTCCACCGGAGGTTTTTCCTCGGTTCCGCCGTCCGGCTTCTCTTCCACCGGAGGCTTTTCGTCAACAGGCGGCAGTTTACCAACAGCCATGATCGAATTCAGCTTATACTTTTTGCCGTCTACAAAAATGACCTGCTCTCCGTTTTCACGCGCGCTTCCCGTTACAGTGCCGACGACTTCATTCAGCTTGCCATTTACAAATTCGCCTACGGTTACGGTTTTACCCACCAAGGATGCCGAATATGCCATCGTAGAGGCATCCGTTACGGTTGCCATAGCTTGAATCGTGGACATCTGCATCAACTGATTCATCATATCGCTTGTAGATGCGGGATTATCCATGTCCTGATTTTGGAACTGCACGATCATCAGCTGCAAAAAATCCTGCATTGTCAGCGTCAGATTATCCGAGCTGCTGTTCTGCACAAAACCGGTATGCCCATTTGTTTCTTTTGTCTTATCCGACGCGGCAGTCTGCGTGCCCGCCCCGTAGGTACGTGCTATAGTAGGTGCAAACAAATCACCCATTTACATCACTTCCTTCTGTCATACTGTTTCCATCTGATACAGCCCCAGACGAAGCTGACCTAAAAAGCTGTCCTGCTCATCTTGGCTCATCGTCTGCTCTTGTGCCCGTTGGTTCTGGTGCTGTTCCTGCTGCTGCCGGTTATGGCCATCATACTGCGGCTGCTGTTGCTCCTGCTGCGGCACCTGTACCTGAACATGCTGTCCAGTTCGATCCTCCAGCAGCGCTCCCAGATTGCCTGCATGCTGCGCAAGCAGCGAAGTGGTTTTGGCATTGTCCGCATGGATCAGCAGACCGATGCCTCCCGCAGTTTGTGTCAGCTCAATCGTAATCTTTCCTAAGTGCTCCGGCTTGAGCTGGATCTCTACCTTATCGCCTGTGTTTTTCAGTTCTGCCTGCACGGTATCCGCTATGCGGGCATCCATGTCAGCCGACGTTGTATCCACCGTTTGCGCAGCATCAGCTACCTTTACCGGGATGTTTTCAACATCCTGAAACACAGGCTGCTCCGCCTGTGCAACAGCAACCTGAACCGGCTTCTGCGTGTCCTCAGCAGCACTCTGCCTAAACACACCTTCACCATCTGCCTTTGCCGCCGTCGATAGCTGCGCCGTAGGCTCGCCCTGACGCATAACTGACGGGTCTGCTTTGGGGGCCTGCCCGTTCTCTACTGCCTGCAAAACTTGTCTGGGCATCTCTGATGCGGTTTCCTCTGCCGGCTGCTGTAATATGTTCTGCACATCCGATGCTGCCTGCTGCACATCCGCGCCCTTCGCCGTCACCGTTGGGACGACTGCTGCCTGCTGCAAATCAGCTACCACAGGAACGCCGCCTTCTGCAGGCTGCTCTTCCACCGCTGCCGGCACAATGAACTGCTGCACTGCCAACGCTGCCGCCAGCTGCTGTGCTGCTGCAACTTCGTCGGCTCCATTCGTTTCCTGCAATTCCTCTGCCGGTTCTCCACTGCCCTGCGGCGCTTCCGTCTTCCCATTCATTTCCTGGGGATCCGCATTGTTTGCTGCACCGCTCTTTTTCCGTGCAAGCAAATCCTGAAAATCATTTTTGGGCGTATCATCCGCGCCTACATTACTCTTTGCAGAATACTGCAGCAGTGATTTGAGCAGCGCGATCTGTTCCGTATTCATTCTTCCTCACCTCCTTTCACCGTGCCGCCGTCAACGCGCCATTCCGGACACAACACGTGCGGCCGACACAAATTCATCAATCATCTGTTCCTCGTTTTTCTGTTCCTGCTTATGATAGGCGTCCAGCTTTTTTTCTTTCAGCTTTTCAATCGTCGCCTTATCTGTTTTAGCTGCAATCACTTCTTCTCTCTTCTGCTCTTCCGCCCTGCGCAGTTCTTCCAGAACCTTTGCCGCAGCCTGTATCTCCTTTTCCTGTGTCCGCAGCATAAGGTCATAGCCCATTGCATCCGCTACTGTCATTCCATGCGATTTACGAACACGATATTCCTCGTTTACAGAACGGAAGCTCTGCGTAAGGCAGTCCACGACCGCCTCCTGCTCTCTGACCTTTGCGATAGCAGCTGCATGCTCGGCGCGCAACGCATCTAACCGCTGCTCCTGATAGCGCAGCACCATTTCCATTGAAAAGTGAAACTTCTTCATCGCAGCTCCCGTCTTTCCATTGCTTTACTGAAGAATCTGCCGCAGTTGCTGCAGGCTTTGCTCATAGGTAAAGGATTCATTGATCCCCTGCATCAGGAACGCATTTACCTTACCTATTTTCGTGATGGCACTGTCAAGCTTGGGATTCGTTCCTGCTTTATATGCGCCTATTGCAAGCAAATCCTCATTTTTTTCATATATGCTCAATATATCTCGCAGTTCACCTGCCAGCTTGAGATGCTCCTGCGGTGCAATTTCAACCATCAAACGGGAAATACTGGCCGATACATCGATTGCCGGATAATGGTTCGCGTTTGCCAGCTTGCGTGAGAGAACGATATGTCCATCCAAAATACCGCGCACCGTATCTGCGATCGGCTCGTTTGTATCGTCGCCTTCCACAAGCACCGTATATACACCAGTGATCGAGCCTTTCTCAAAATTCCCGCTCCGCTCCAGCAGCTTGGGTAACTCTGCATAAATGGACGGCGTATAGCCGCGCGCTACCGGTGGTTCTCCAACAGCCAACCCGATTTCACGCTGCGCCATTGCAAAGCGCGTTAAAGAATCCATCATCAAAAGGACATCCATCCCTCTGTCACGGAAATATTCCGCGATCGCAGTTGCCACAGAGGGACATTTCATGCGGAGCATCGCCGGCTGATCCGAGGTTGCAACAACAAGAATTGAACGCCGCATCCCCTCTTCTCCCAAGTCTTTCTGGACAAATTCCAGCACCTCGCGTCCGCGCTCGCCTACCAGAGCGATCACGTTGATATCCGCTTTCACATTTTTGGCAATCATACCCATCAGCGTTGATTTTCCCACGCCGGAGCCTGCAAAAATACCGATACGCTGACCCTTTCCAATCGTCAACGTCGCATCAATCGCACGGATGCCAAACTCGATCCTCTCGCGGATCGGCGGTCTTGTCAACGGGTTAATGTAGGGACTGTCAACATAGTAGCTTTCTCCCTCCGGAAAAGCTGTCCCACCGTCTATCGGCTGTCCCATGGCATTGATGATGCGTCCGCGCAGGAAATCTCCCACCCGGAGACGAAGCCGCCGCCCCGTATTACGCACAAAGCTTCCGGGCGCGAGTCCGCTCATATTCTGGTAAGGCATCAAAAGCATATGCTCATTTCTGAAACCTACTACCTCCGCCAGTACCTGACTATTGGACTCCGCAGAATAGATACGACATATGTCTCCCATTGCTCCTCGCCCACCGGAAGCCTCAATGGACATACCAATAATATTTTCTATTTTTCCTGTACGGCTCAGCGTATCACTGTCCCTAATCTGTTGGATGACCCGTTCAAGCATTGCTTTTCTTCCTTATTCCCATGAATACCGGCTATGTATTCTCCCGCACGATCGCGCGGATATTATCCAACTGTGTTGATGCGCTCGCATCAATGATTTCATCCGGCATTTCAACAATACAGGTGCCCGGCTCTGCGTCGTGCATTGGCACAATCTTCACGTGGCTGGAAAGGCCGGACAATGCAGACGCCAACGCAGGATCTGCCTGCACCGCCCCTTTTACATCACAGTCCGCGACATAGATCTGCACCCACTCGCGCCGTTTCAGCTTATCGATTGCGGCTATCATCATCCTCCGGATAATTTCCTCACTGCTTTGCAGGCTGACATGAATGACTTTTTCCGCCACCGTAATCGCAACCTGCAGCAGTTCCTCCCGCAGACGGTCGATAGAATCGTCCCGAAGCTGCGCCGCCTGCTGCAGAAAGCGCTGCATTTCCTGAATAGACTGCTGCGCAGCAGCCTCTGTTGCCGCGGCAGTCTCTTTCCGTCCCTTTTCTGCACCATCCGCATAACCTTGGCTGTATCCTTTTTCAGCCGCCTGCTGATGTATCTTTGCTACTTCAGTCTCAGCCGCCTGCTTTGCAGCAGCGATAATTTCCTCGGCCTGCGCATGCGCATCCCGCAGCAGTGCATCTGCTTCGGCACGGGCAAAGGACAGGGAACGCACCTGCGGAACGCTTTCCTGCACATCCTCCGGCTCCATGTCGCCGTGCTGCGTCGGCTCATCCGTCCCGGCAGACTGCGGCAGGGTCTCCCCCTCATAGGGTACACTTTCCTTCAGCCGGATCATTTCCTCCAGCGTATCTGCCATCTGTTCGGTATCCGGAAGATGATAGTCCTCCGCCTGAGGCTTCATAAAATACTTGAGGATATTAGGCAATGATCTCATCCTTTCCACCCTTTAGGATAATGATCTCATTCCGCTCCTCCAAATCACGAATAATGCCAACAATACGCTGCTGCGCCTCTTCCACGTCGCGGATACGCACATTGGTCGTAATTTCGAGATCCTCCTCGATATTCTGCCGCATGCGGGACGACATATTGGCAAACAGCTTGTCTGCCACTTCCCTGTTTGCCCCCTTGAGCGCCAGTACGATATCCCGCGTATCGCAATCGCGCACAAAGCGCTGTACCGAACGGTCGTCCATCTTGACGATATCCTCGAAGACGAACATACGCTTGCGAATCTCTTCTGCCAGCTTGCTGTTGCGCTTTTCCAGACCATCGAAAACCGCTTTTTCGCTGGAACGCTCCAAATTGTTCATGATAGCAGCAATCTGGTCCAGTCCGCCGACCTGTACCTTTTCGGTTACGATAATATTGGCAAACTTCTTCTTCAGTTCTTCTTCCAGCATTTTCACTGCGTCGGGCGAAGCACTCTCCATGCGGGCGATATTCTCCACAACGCGCAGCTTTTTATTTGCCGACAGCTCCTCAATGACTGCTGCAGCCTTATCTGGATCCACATAGGACAGCACCAGCGCAATCGTCTGCGCACGCTCATGCTGTAACGTAGAAAGAAGCGTTTTCGCGTCCGTTTTATCCAGAAACGAGAAGGCACGGTTCGTCAGCGCCTTCGTCACCTTGCTAAGCAGCTGATCGGCCGCCTGATCGCCAAAGGCCTTTTGCAGCACTGACCGGGCATACTCCATCCCGCCCTCTGTGACAGCCTTGTTAGTCAGGCACATCTGGTAGAATTCTTCCAGCACCTGCTCTGTCCGTTCTGTCGGGACATGCCCCAGCTTGGCAACCTCAAGCGTCAGCTGCTCCAGCTCATCCGGTCCCATATATTGATAAATACGCGACGCCTTATCTGTCCCCAGCGCAACAATCACTGTGGCGGCTCTTTGCTGCGGAGTCAACTCCTGATCAGCCATTTGCACCGTCCCCTTTTAACCAAATCCGTATCATCTGCGCTGCGATCTCCGGGTTTTCCTCTGTAAATTTCCGGATATCCTGTTTCAACTCCATGCTCTTCTCGTTTTGGATATCCAGCAGACTTTCCCGCCGCTCGCGCTCTGCGCGCTCCGCAGCAGCAAGCGCTGCCTGCTGCTCCAACTCTTCCAAAGCCGCCTTCGCCTTTTTACGGCGATGCTGTATGATAAGCAACAGAATAACCAGCATGAGCAGAAGTCCTGCCGCGCCCGCAATCGCATATATTGCCCATTTAGGCAGCTGCAGCCCGCCAATCGGCAAACCGTCTGTACCATCCGGCGTATCCGTGTAGAATGGTGCGATCAGCACATTGATTTTATCTGCCTGCACCTCGCGCGCAATGCCTGCAGCACGGGCAATATGACTAGTCAACTGTGCCGCCGCAACATTACTCGCGGCATTCTGATTGATCGTTACCGCAATCATCACATCGGTAACAACCCCGGAATTCTGCTCGCTCTGCTCGACAGAGGAATTCACCTTGTGATCTTCGGTTCCTGCGTTCTTGATCCAGGTTTCATCCCCGTTAACCGCACCCTGCGATTCCATGTAAGTTTCAATGTCCGCATTGGACTGCGTACCGACTACGCCGCCTGCGGTGGCTTCATCCCCCCGCATCAGCTGCTGGTCATATTCCCGCTGCCCAATGATCCCTTCCCCATCAGGCGCTCCTTCCGGAGAGGTATAAACTGTGTTTTCCTGTACGCGCCGGCTGACATCTACCGTGCTGGTCACGCTGACCCGCACGTTATCCGCCCCGTAAATCGGCGTCAGCGCCTGCATTACTTCCCCGCGCACGCGGTTATTTACCTGATTTTCCAACCGCAGCTTTAAATCAGATGCCGAGGAAGTCGTGTTGTTTTCTGCGCCCGGCATATAGCTGTTGCCGACCGAATCCGTAACCGTAATGCTGCCGAACTCCAGTCCTTTTACGCTGCGGGCAACAAGATTTCCGATTGCATCAACATAATTCTCCGGTAATGCACCGCCATCCTGCATGGTTACAAACACAGCAGCGGTCGCAGGCGTTGCGTTTTCACTGTCAAGGACATAGCGCTGATCCGATCCCTCGGAGATATTGACCACCGCATCCTTAACACCCTCAAAGCAGCGGATAACCGCCGCCATTCGGTCCTGCAGCTCATAGTTGCGCACCGTGTCCCTGTCCGAGTCGCTTGCCATCATGCTGATATTGTTGAAATAGGTGTCGTAACCGAAACCTGATTTCGGATAACCGTCCAGCAATAACTTTGCTTTCAGGTCTGGCTCCTGCGCCGCGGGTACTTTAATCGCATCTCCCTCGATCTTATAATCCGTAGCGCCGTACTCTTCCAGTTTTCCCACAATAGCTGACGCCTCATCGGTTGTCAGTCCTGTAAACAGCGTTTCGTAAGGGCGATTATTCAGCACCACAGCAACGATAACGGATACGATAATTACTGCCACAATAATAATTGCTGCAGTAATTATCCTCTTCTTCTTATTTTCTCCTTCAAAAAAGCTTTTCACTTTGTTGAGGTTGTTTTGCAGTTTTTCTTTCACCATTAATTCCGCCCTGTTCCCCAACTACCGATACTTCCGGCTGTGTATCCACAGCTGTTATATGCTCATGCGGGACAGCTCACTGTACGCATCGAGCGCCTTGTTGCGAAGCTGAACCAGCAGCTCCACTGACATTTGTGCCTTTGTACTCGCGATTGTCCGAATAGCGGGGTTGTCCAGCTGTCCTGTCGCCATCAGATACTCCGCCCTGTTTTTTTCCTGATCGGTCTGCCTCACATTATCAATCGCCTCTTGGAATATCTGCTCAAAAACCGGAAGCGCCGTTCGTTCAGAACGCTTCTGCTCCTCTTTCCCCATGGAAATAGGCAACGTATCCCATAAAGGCTGTATATTGGAAATTGCCGCCATCCTTACGTTCCTCCTGTTTACTTACCGATTTCCAGTGCGCGCGACGCAACTGTTTTCAACGTATTAAATGCCGTTACATTTGCCGAAAACGCCTGTGTTGCCGCCATTGCATCACTGATCTCCTTAACCAGATCAATATTAGGCAACTCAACGTACCCCTGTGCATTCGCATCCGGATGCGCAGGGTCATACGCCAGCTTAAATGGGCTTTCATCTTCGATAATCTGCGTTACCCGCACGCCGCCCTGCTGGGACAGCTCCCCGGCTGCAGCCGGTACGCCCCCTGCGGCCTGTGCCAAAACATTGCGGAACGAGTCCCGTCCGTTTTCTGCTTCCATGACCACCAGCTTCCTGCGGTACGGTCCGTCTCCACCTTCCACTCTTGTAGTGTTGATATTGGCGACATTTTCCGAAATAACATCCAAACGCAGTTGCTGGGCAGTCAACGATGAGCCCGTAATATTCATTGAACTGAGAAAAGCCATGCTGCTCACTCCTTATTTATTGTCCGCGGATCGCAGTACGCAGCAAGGCAAGGTCATCTGAAACCGCGCTCATCACATGCTGCAGCTGCAGCGCGTTGCGTGCCAGCTCAATGCCCTGCTCCGTTGCATCCACACCGTTTCCATCCATGCGCGCCGTTTCATTTTCTGCAACATGAATCACCGGCCTTGCCCCCTCTATGGCCTCGCGCATTTTACCGCCCGCCGGCACAGCGGATTGCAGGCGGCTGCGCAGGGTTTCTTCAAAGGTCACATACTTTGTTTTATAATTCGGTGTTTCAACGTTTGACAAATTATCTAAAATCGCGGTCTGTTTTGTCCACAAAAAATCCATGGAGCGTTCCATCATCAGCAATGAATTACTGGTCAGCATATCCATACTTTCTCTCATCTCCATACAACAAATTATTATATTTATAATACATAATTATCATGTTTTATTTTACATCTTTTCACCGTTTTGGTCAACAACTTTTCAACAATAATCGACAACATTTTACTTCCCGTATCCATTTTTAACAAAGCCGTCTCAATGTCATCTAATTGGCACTATTTTCCAATTGCACAAAATTAAATGGTTTTTATGCCGAAAATGCACAAAAACCCAACATATCCTTAACTTATTTTCTTGCTTTTGCTGAAGCAGCCAGCAATATGGCCTATGGTGCAGCATTACAAGCACACCTTTTTCATGCAGCGTTTCCCATACATCATCAAATATCGTTCATTTGTATAAGCATCATTTTACCTTACAGCGTTTGACCCGCGCCTATCATAACCGTTTAATACCGCCCATTAAAACTTTAGTGGGCGCAGCCTTAAGCTGCGCCCACCATTCTTTTAGACCTTAGGACATCTGCCCTCCGGTGTCCTAAGCTTTATACATAAGAAGATGCCAACTGAATATAACGATATGCCCAATGGGTGCGCGACACATCTTTATAAGCACCCCCGCTGCCGCCCGATGTCCTATTCAACAGACGCGTCATCAACGCCGCTACTTCGCTTCGCGCGATATAGTTAAACGGACGGAATGTTCCATCTGCATAACCATCGACCCATCCGCGGGATACCGCATAATAAATTGCGGTTTCATTAGCCGTACCGGTCACATCACGGAACCGCAGCGTACCACGCGAATAACTCGGCGAGCCCATCAGCCGGTAAAGCATTTCCACAAACTCTGCACGCGTAATATACTGGTTCGGATGGAAGTAGCTTGTTACGTCAATAATGCCCGCATTTGCAAATGCATTGATTTCATCCGCACACCACAGGTTGCCGGGTACATCAATAAAAATGTCCCCTGCACCGGAAGCGTTCGAAACATCGGACAAGCGGTACAGCATAACAACCGCCTCCGCCCGGGTCATTTTTGCTTCCGGCCGGAAGGTACCATCCGCATAGCCATCCAGAAACGCGCTTCTGCTTGCAGTATTGAGCTTCACTGTTCCCGTGGGTTTTACCGAATCCTTGGAATAATAAGCCCGCCCGGATACCGTTACATTTGCTCTAATATCATCCAGATACAGTGTCACCACGCCATCCGCATTGCGGCTCATCCGATAGCTCTCCCCGCCAACGCGGATGGAGGTCTTATCCGCTCCCACCGTACGGCTGCTGTCTCCGATTTTCACCGTAATCTCGTCGACCTGATAATTCTTATTGGGCGTAAAGTAAAACCGCACGCTGTCTCCCGCATCGATCCTGCTGCCGGAAACGCTTTTGGTAATCTTCATGTTGCTGGAGCTGTTGATCGTAAGCGAGGGACGGGACACCGTGCCGGAACTATTCGAGGTTGCCTCCACCGTGACAGGCTCCCGGATGTTATCAATATAAAGCGTATATTCCCCGTTGCCATTGTCCTGTATCTCGTAATTGCGGTTGCCCACGCGGATCGTTTCGTCATCCGGATCGGCAGAAGCCTTCTTTTCTCCAATCCGAACCGTAATTGTCTTCACGGCATACCGATCCGACGTGGTACTGATCGTAAAAGCCGCATCCTCGCCGCGAGCTACCGTATCTCCCACATCCGAATCAATATTGATATGGGACCCCTCTTCCAATTTAATGGGAATATTGTTTTCATCGTATGTAGAGACAAATTCAATCGTAACGTCATCTGTGATTTCCGGAAGCACAAAGGATACGCTGTCATCCGATTCCCGCACGGAAATGCGGTCGTAATTTACCATAAAGTAAGACTGTCCCGGCGTCCATGTTGCATAGGTCTTCCCAACCTGCACCAGCATCTGGTCGATCAGATAGCCCTCCTGTGTTGAAACCCGAACCGACAGGGACTCTCCCTCATTCACCGTGGTCGATTCACTGCCGGGGCGGTCAAGCTCCAGCCCGTCATCCACATAGATGCGCACCTTGCACGTAACCGGTATCTTTTCTATGGATGGTGTGACCTTCAAGTCCCCATACAGCGGGCCGCTGACCGTCGTTTGATCGATGTCACTCCAGTCAATTTTCAACCCCTTCCAATCGCACGAAGAGGATACCGTGTTTGTCTCTGTTATTCCATTTACTTTATAAGTCATCTGCAGGCTTTTCAGCCGGTAACCCTGATGCGGCGTAACCGAAAGTGTTGCCTTCTCCCCATTTCCGTATTCGTTACCTCCGCCCACCGTTCCATCTTCCGGCTTGTCAATTTCCGCTTTATGCGTTGTACCGGGCGCGAAAGCCGATATGCTGACGTCTACATCCCCGCTCAGTGTTCCCGCACTAACCGTCAGCTTGCATATATTGGAATAGGCTGGCCATTGCTCCACCTGCGCTGATATCCCATTTTTCGTATCGTCTCCGCTCAGCGTCTCCCGATCAAGCACAAGCGAAGTCGATGAATCCGCATCTGATACAGTTGATGTAGTGTTGGGTTCAATTGTTATAGTTATTCTGTCCAACCGGTATCCCGCCTCCGTTTCCAGAGTAAAGGAGGCGCTTTCGGTGTCCGTCAGTTCCACCTTATCAGACGGGTCAAATTGAACATGACTGGTATTTCCGTTTACAATGGTCACCGTTGCAGTTTTTGGGTCTGGTGAATCCCCCGTGCTGCTGTCCGCCGCAAGCGCTGCGGGCGTTGGCATCAGCAGTGCTGCTGCCAACAGCCCTGCCAAGCGTCTTGTCCATTTCCCTTTCATATGCACCGCGTCCTTTCCTGCGCACGGCCGACGCCGGTTTTGCCGGTGTTGTCGCTGCCGTGTAAATATCTTTTTATAATATATCGGACATATCTGTCAGAAAATTAACCATGATTTCATACCTTTTTGTTTTTCATCGTTTTGGCTCATTTTCACCCCTGTTCCCGCTTCGTTTTGTACGCAATTTCTGTTGCCTTTGTCATCCGCAGAACGGTATGATATATATATAAATACTTTTGATTAAGAAAGGGATACTGGATTATGAAACGACTTTTCATACCTTTTTCCGCTTGCCTATTTTGTCTGCTGGCTGCCTGCGGCAGCGACAGCACGTCTTCTGAAACCATATCCACTTACACTTTCGGCGGGGATACGATTCCCGCATTGGAGCAGGTGCTGACAGAACAATCCGGCGGGCGCCTGACCGCCACGCTCTCTCCCGAAACTCCAGCGGATGATGATGCAGATGCGGATAATGATGACGGCGGCGAGGAGCCGGACAGCACAGACAGCGGAACCGGCGCATCTGCTTCCTATCTCGCCTATGACTACCAACAATTTACAGAATATCAAACCGGTTCGGTCGTGCGCTCCTATGTCGAACTTCTGACCAGTGAGACCAACGCCCTGAAGCCGGAGGAAAAGCTGGACGACAGCACCTATACACAGCCCACCGGCTCTATCCTGCTCACCCGTCAAGCCGTTGCAGCGGATGCTGCATCTGCCAGCGGCGAAGAGAAGAACTCTGCTGAAGGCGAAGCAGTATCCTATGCATCGCTCCCGCACGATCCTGCACTGCTATTCCGCGTCCGCATTGACTGGCTGCCGACCAGTTGTCTGGTTACGCTCGACCACGTTGCCGGACAGGATTTCAGCAACTCCCTGCTTACAGCCGGCGTTGCGCTTTCCTTCTCCACTGCAACAGACCTGATGAACACCCTCTCTCCCGAGGAGATCGGCCTGTCCGGTTCTTCCATGTCCGAATACAGCCTGAAGCCCGGTCCCGGCTTTGTAGAGGTAGATCACACTGCCTGCCTGACGATCTATGTATATCAAAAAAACGCGACGAACACAAATTCGCTTGTCGGAACCTACTTTATGTCCTCGGACGGATCTACCCTGTACCGTCAAACCGGTACCAAACCAAATCAAGTGGAAAAAATCACGCTGCCCAGTGGATATACTCCCCCTCCGTCGGATACAGAGCCCACTGAATAAGCGGCACTTGCATACGCCGGTTATTTGCTGACCGCTCATATCCATGTGCAGCAGCTCTATTCATCTTGAGCAGCGCCAAACACGAACGAGAAATAGTTCCCATGCAGAACCCTTTTCTCTTTCAAAGCATAAAAAGTCAGGCACATGTCCTGACTTTTTTACATTTACGCTGCAAATACGGTTTCATTCGCATGAACTGCTGCTCATCAGAAATATCTTCTCGACAGACCGAGGCGCTATCCATTTTGGATAGCGCCTCAGTTTATTGAAACAGCCTTCGCGCCGCAGTGCGCATCAGATGTTCAGTTCAGTCAATACTTGTCCGAATCACTTTGTGTCAGGATCTGCCGGGAAGGTTTTTCTACATTAACATCAGCAGGCAGCTTCTCATAATTGCCAAGCTGATCATCAGGAAGCTGGAACTTCCCAACCATATCTTTCAGCATCTGAGACTGACCGGAGAGCTCCTCGCTGGCTGCGGCACTCTCTTCTGCTGTTGCCGAGTTGGTCTGCACCACACTGGCAATCTGATCCACACCTGTTGTAGTTTGCCGAATCACTTCATCCTGTTTTGTGGAGCTATCCACGATCTTGCGGGCATTGACATTTATCTCCTCTACCCCTGTATAGATGGCTCCAAAAGAAGATGCCGTCTCTTCTGCTTTGTTTTTTCCTTCTTTAACAGCATCCAGCGCTTTTTGAATCAGCTCGGCTGTGTTCTTTGAGGCGTCCGCAGTTTTACCAGCCAGATTTCGCACCTCATCCGCAACCACCGCAAAACCCTTGCCGGCAGCTCCTGCTCTGGCAGCCTCTACAGCCGCGTTGAGCGCCAGAATATTCGTCTGGAAAGAGATGTCCTCGATGCTCTTGATAATATTTGCCACTTGCTGCGAATTTTCTGAAATCATATCCATAGATTCCAGCATAGCTTTCATCTTTTCCTCGCCGTCACGAACCTCATTCCCCATCTGGTCGATCTGCTGTCCGGTGGACAGAATCAGCTCTGTGTTTTCGCTGATCTGCCGGGCAACGTTCTGCAGCCCAGCAGCCAGCTCCTGTACGCTGGCCGCCTGCTCCGTTGCGCCCTGCGCCAATGCCTGCGAACCAGAAGCGACCTGATTGGAGCCAGCAGCAATCTGCTCTGCTGCCATAACTACCGACTTCAAAGCGTCAGACATGGTTCCCTGTGTTTCTAAAAGCGCATTCTTCACCTTGGCGAATTCGCCCTTATAATCCTGTTTTAGGGAAAATACAAAGTTGCCCTTTCCCATTTCGCTCAGAACGGCTGTAATTTCATCAATGTATAGAATGTACTTTTTCAGTCGATCCGCAACCGCATTCACATCCGCTGCTACAAGGCCAATCTCATCCTTTGCGGCGATTTCCGCCCTTGTATCCAGCTCTCCATCTGCAATCTTACCTGTAACGGCAGCAAGCGCCTTAATCGATTTTACCATTCTCATGCAGAGAAGAACAATTACAGCGGCAAAAATCAAAATCGCAGCAATAAACCAGAAAATAATGGTTCTTGTAGTACTTACCACATATTTCTGATATTCGGCATCCGGCATCAGTCCCAAAATAAAATATCCGGAATCCTCCAGCGCCACAGTCGATCCATGATAAACCGTGTTGTTTCTGGTATATTGCATCGCATCTACAGTCCGGTTCTCCAGGATCACTTCCTTCATATCTTCGGTATAGTCTATATCTGCAGCATTTTTCAAAATCAGGCTCTCATCAGGATGATAGATAACATTGCCTTCATTGTCAAACACCGTCATGTATCCTGTTTCACCCACCGAAATCTGGGCTATCTCTGCAAGGAAAGTATCCAGCATCACATCCAAACCCAAGATTCCGACTACTTCTCCATTCTCAATCACAGGTGTCGCAAACGTTACAATCAGCCCGCCTGTGACTCTATCCTCATAAGCCCCTGTTACAACCAGCTTCTGCCCGTCTACCACCTGACTGTACCACGGGCGGCTTGCCGCATTGGCATCGGATGCATCCACATGGACACCGTCTGACTGCAAAATCTCTCCATTCCTAACATTACAAAGCCAGACAAGGTTGATACTGCTGTCTGAGGTCTTGACATTATCCAGCAGCGTTGTTAGCTCAGTATACTGTGAGATCCCTTGGAAATTAGTCGTCCAACCATTGAGTCTCCGACGCAGGTCATCCGTCTGGGAAGAGGTCGTTGCAATCCCCATATACCGCTGAAAATGCGTATCCAATTCCCGAGCTGCTGCGTTTGCTTCAGAAGTCAGATAATCGTTATTTAATGTGATGACCACTTCATCCACATCCCTGTTCAGCATCATCCCAACGATAATCAGAACGATGATGGATGGAATAAGCAATCCCAGCAACATCTTTTGCAAAATACCAGCCTTCACTTTGAAATTTCTTTCTGGCGCTGTTTCCTGCCGTTCATACATATCTATTTACCTCCAGTATTACTTTTGCAAGGGGAACCCTTCTATCTTAGTGGTATCTTGTTACATATGTTTCCTCCCTCTTTGCCGCATCAGTCTGGCAAAAACCATCTATTTTTACCAAATATTGGGTTGCGAAACCTAAAAAATCCAACATTTTCCCTCTAAAAGTTCAGAAAAGAAAACGTTGGGTTTTTTAGGCATAACAATAGAACAAATGTCTGTCTGTCTGTCTGTCTGTCTGTCTGTCTGTCTGTCTGTCTGTCTGTCTGTCTGTCTGTCTGTCTGTCTGTCTGTCTAAGGGTACTGTGCATATTATTTGTTGTCAAGACGAATCACCTATTCTTAGCACAATCTTTATATGTTTATATTCGACAGATTGCTTCAAAAAATAAGGGGTTATATGAAAGCGCGATGGACGCTCCCCTCATCGGAGTCATTCTCCTGCAAGGCTGCACTGTTTTTCCATAGCTCTGCAAGCCATCTTTTCTGCCATGCTATTTGAGATCAAATTGCGCAGGATGCGCTTTCAGCATTGCTGTATAGGCTGCGCAGGTCGTTTTCAACACTCAAAAAACAGCGGAGCAGTTGGGGGTTAAATGCACCGCACTGTCCGCTTATGATCAGCTTAACCGCCTCATCAAAGCTGTAAGGCGACTTATAGCACCGCTTGCTTACCAGCGCATCATATACATCCGCAAGCGCTACTACCTGCGCACCGATAGAGATTTCATCGCCCATCAGCCTGTCCGGATAGCCTCTCCCATCCCATCTTTCATGGTGGTGCAGCGCAACGTCATGCGCATAGGCATAAAACGCCTGATCCCGCAGCGGGGTAATGCTGGAGAGCAGATCTGCGCCTTTGCTTGTATGCGTCTTCATAATTTCAAATTCTTCCTCCGTCAGTCGGCCGGGCTTCGTCAAAATATGATCCGGTATGGCAATCTTTCCCACATCGTGTGTAATTGCCGCCATACCGATAAGGTCGATTTCCCTATTCGCCAGTCCCTTACCGAACGCAGTATGACGCAGGAGATGGATCGTAATCGCACGCAGACGCCGGACATGTTCTCCGGACTCTTCATGCTTAAACTCAATCGCCGTGGACAGGGTTTCTATCATTCCAACACCGTATTCATACAACTGTTCCGCCTGAGCCATCAATACTTTTCTCTGCTCAGCAATGATATCATTCAAGTGGTTTCGCGAACGGAATAATTCGATGACAGATTTCACACGTCTTTCCACGACATATGGAATGACAGGCTTGGAGATAATGTCCATAACTCCAAGCTCGTATGCCTCCCGCAGAACCTCATCTTTATCTTCTCCTGTGATCATAAACACCGGAAACTTATCCAGCAATCCCATCTGCCGCATAGCACGAAGCACTTCAATGCCATTGGCCCGCGGCATCACAATATCCAGAAGCACAGCGGCCAAGCCTTGCGCCGCGCCCTTAATCATGTCGAGTCCGGATAAGCCATCGCCCGCTTCCAGTACATTGTAATCCTTCGCAAAAATATTTTTCAGGCTCGCCCTGCACACTATCGAATCATCCACAATCAATATCGTATCACGCGGGGCATTGCCTTTTTCTGTTGTTTTTTTCACAGGAAACATTCCTTTCTGTACATTGACACTGCCCACGGCTCAATCCGGGGGGGCTCGGCTCAACCACCACAGACTGCCCATGCAAGGTCTTACACGGTATCCTAAGCGTTAGGTTCGGGCGCGCCCCGCCCTATGGTGTGTTCTGCTGCATCAGCAAACGAAGTACTTCCCTCGGAAGTTTTTGCGGCATTGCATTCCCTATGGCAAACAACTTTACGCAGCAGCAGCTTGGACACCAAACGACGTAATAATTGCCGAATCGACCACATTGTTATTTTTTTTACATTCATTCTATATATTAGCATTATACTACTGCGCAAAATCTAATGCAATATGAAACTCGTATTGACAGCGAAACACTTTGCGCACCGTTTCTTTATTCAGCAACAAAGGCGGATGCCAACGCAGCAGCTCTCCGCATCTTAGCCCCATAAGCTGATCTTTGACGGCTCATCCCACGAAAAACCCTTTTTTTGAGTAGCTGCGCCGCGCTGCATTTGAACGATCGGGAGTAACCTATTGTAAAAAAGACGAACCCCTGCTTACTAGCAAAGATTCGTCTTTTGTAAATTTAACTTATAAAAGGAAGCCACCCGAATGGGTGGCTTGTAATGCCTTCTTATCGCTTGCTTGAATTATAGCGTAAGCCGTAAATGAAAGTCAAATTTCGATGTACAAGCAATAGAATTACATTATATGGAGCGAAGCGCATAAAAATACATATAAAAAGAGACTGGCATAAACCTATATACCAGTCTCTTTCAAACTCATTTTAGTTCTAAACAATTTCTTAATACATACCGCCCATATCCGGAGCCGCCGGCATCGGTGCTGCGGGCTCCTTCTTATCGGCTACAAGGCTCTCCGTCGTCAGAACCATAGACGCAACGGATGCCGCATTCTGCAGCGCAGAACGGTTTACCTTGGTCGGATCTACGATACCGTTTGCGATCATATCGCCGTACGTCTCGGTTGCAGCGTCAAAGCCGTAGCCAACCTTATCGGAGTTCTTTACCTTATCGACAACAACAGCGCCTTCGATACCGGCATTAACTGCAATCTGACCCATCGGTGCTTCCAGACCGCGTGCAACGATCTGCATACCGGTCTTTTCATCGCCCTCTGCCGTTTCAGCCAGCGCTTCTACTGCGGAGATCGCATTGACATATGCTACGCCGCCGCCGGCCACGATGCCTTCTTCAACAGCCGCACGGGTAGCGTTGAGCGCGTCCTCAATGCGGAGCTTCTTTTCCTTCATTTCGGTCTCGGTAGCCGCACCAACCTTGATCACTGCAACGCCGCCTGCCAGCTTGGCAAGGCGCTCCTGCAGCTTTTCACGGTCAAAGTCAGAAGTGGTGCGCTCAATCGCGCCGCGGATCTCAGCAACACGGTTTGCAATATCCTGCTTGTCACCAGCGCCGTCTACGATCGTGGTGGTCTCCTTGGTTACCTTGATCTGGCGAGCCGAGCCCAGCATATCCATGGTCGCATCCTTCAGCTCAATACCGATCTCCTCGGAGATCACAGTACCACCGGTCAGGATGGCAATATCACGGAGCATATCCTTGCGGCGGTCACCGAAGCCCGGTGCCTTGACCGCAACACAGGTGAACGTACCGCGCAGACGGTTCACGATCAGCGTGGAAAGTGCCTCGCCTTCAATATCCTCCGCAATCAGCAGAAGCTTCTTACCGGACTTTACAACCTGCTCCAGAATCGGAAGCAGCTCCTGAATGTTGGACAGCTTCTTATCCGTGATCAAAACCAGTGCATCGTCCAAATTGGCTTCCATCTTCTCGGTATCGGTGCACATATACGGCGTGATATAGCCGCGGTCGAACTGCATGCCTTCCACTACCTCGGAATAGGTTTCAGCAGTCTTGGACTCTTCCACCGTAATAACGCCGTCGGTCGAAACCTTCTCCATCGCCTCTGCGATCAGCTTGCCGATCTCGTCATCGCCGGAAGAGATCGCGCCGACTCGGGCAATATCATTCGTGCCATCAACCGCCTTGGAGTTCTTTGCGATCGCTTCCACTGCAGCATTCACTGCCTTTGCAATACCGCGGCGCATGACCATCGGATTCGCACCGGCAGCAACATTCTTCAGGCCTTCACGTACAAACGCCTGCGCCAGTACAGTCGCAGTGGTGGTGCCGTCGCCGGCAACGTCGTTGGTCTTGGTCGCAACTTCCTTCACGAGCTGTGCGCCCATGTTCTCATATGCGTCCTCCAACTCGATCTCCTTTGCGATGGTCACACCATCGTTGGTGATGAGCGGTGCGCCGTACTTCTTATCCAGCACAACATTGCGGCCCTTAGGACCAATAGTTACCTTAACGGTATCAGCGAGCTGATCAATACCGCGCTGCAGTGCCTTGCGCGCATCCTCGCCGTAAATAAGCTGTTTCGCCATGATAAATTACCTCCTGAAATTACTCAACGATCGCAAGAATATCGCTCTGGCGGACGATAATGTACTTTTCGCCGTCCAGCTTGACTTCGGTGCCGGTGTACTTGCCGGTAATGACCTTCTGGCCCTTTTGAACCTCCATCTTGATCTCCTTACCGTCGACTACGCCGCCGGGGCCAACCTCGATGATCTCTGCAACCTGCGGCTTCTCCTGCGCAGACGCGGTGAGAATCAGACCGCTTGCAGTGGTCTCCTCTGCCTCGACCATCTTGATAACGACACGATCACAAAGGGGCTTGAGCTTCATAACGGATTCCTCCTATGAAAAATAAAATTTGACAAATTTCGGACTTTAGCACTCTTTTCATCTGAGTGCTAACTCGAGTATTATATTACATCAACTCATTCATTTGTGCAAGAGGTTTTTTATAAAATATCGTACTTTTCGCTTCATCTATCGGGAGATTTGCAGGACTGAAAATAAAATCATCCGAGTTATCCAACTTTTCCTCCCTCTATAACTGCGCTTTAGGTCTTCTTCTGCCAAATTATGAACTGTTTTTAAAATTGTGAATTTTTGATTAAGAATATAGAAAACGAGGTTGACGTTGCACATATCTGTGCAACGTCCTCACCACCTATCGCGCGAATAATGTATAAAATGGTGTGCAAACTGCTCATCAAACTGACAAGAGCAATGCTCTTTAATCGCATACCAAAGGGTTGGCTGATATTATAATGAATCACCAATAAACATTTGTAACTGCACTAAGCGTACTTTTTCGAAGGGCAGCTACTCTGAAGAGAGCAGCCGATAACAGCTTATGTGGTTCTGTTTACCTGATATCCCTTATTCTGCTTTATCCCAATTTCAAGCATACATAGAGTAAATTTTCAAAAAAGCTCATTTTGACCGCTTGTCAATATATCTGCAAACAAAAGCCTGCAAATAAGAAGTCAAGCCCCGAACAGGACTTGACGAAAGAAAACTTTGTAGGCGGCAGGTAGAAAACAAGTGCAACACAAAAAGGCCGCCGCAAACACGCCGACCGGAAAGAGTCAATTACAGTTGATTAGTCCGCGTGCTGCAGGCCGGTGGAATCCATATCTACAAGCGGCAGACCCTCCAGAGTAGAGAAGTAGGTCATCACCTTGCCGTAATAACGGCGCAGGAACTTGTTGGCACCAGCCGTCATGTAAACGTAGTACGGCTTACCCTCGGCACGCTTCTTGTCCAAGAACAGGAACACAGGCTCGTCTGCCGGGGCACGCTG